>USPU01000080.1 GCA_900556745.1 uncultured Veillonellaceae bacterium | reverse complement strand
GGTGGCGCTGGCGCCGCAGGGAACGATGACGGAAAACGACCTGCTCGCGTTGGCGCAAGGTTTGGAAAGCGGTTCCGGCCACCGTTTGGCCGGGGCGATTTTGGCCGCGGGGCAAGCGCGCACGATTCCGGCGCGCCGTTTTACGGAATTAAAGGAAACCGTCGGCAAGGGCATGAGCGGTCAATACGAAGGCGCGACGTATACGATCGGTCGCGCCGCGTCCGATGACCCGACAGCCGCCGCCTGGGAGGCGCAGGGGCGCACGGTGCTGGCCGTGCGTCGTGAAACGGAAGTGCTCGGGCTGATCGCGGTGGCGGACGCGTTGCGCGAGGACGCGGCGGAAGCCATTCACGATTTACATGCGCAGGGCATCGAAACGGAACTTTTAAGTGGCGACAATCGTCCCACCGCCACGGCAATTGCGCAAAGTCTCGGGATCGACACCGTGACGGCGGAAGTAAAACCAATCGAAAAAGCGGACCATGTCGCCGCGCGTAAAGGTGGGGGCCGATTGATTGCGATGGTCGGCGACGGCATCAATGACGCGCCGGCGTTGGCGACAGCGGATTTGGGCATCGCGATCGGTTCCGGCACGGCGGTCGCGATGGATGCCGCGGATATCGTTTTACTCCGCAGTCGCGTGCGTGACGTGGCTCGCTCCGTCACGCTGGCGAAAGAGACGCTGAAAAATATTCGTCAAAATCTTTTCTGGGCGCTGATCTACAACATGATTGGTATCCCGCTGGCCGCGCTCGGTTACCTTTCACCGCTCCTCGCGGGCGCCGCGATGGCGCTCAGCTCCGTGTCCGTTGTACTCAACGCGTTGCGTTTGCAATACGTGTCATTACGGTGAAGTGGTCTATGCCGATGCTTTTTAGCGTGGTCACGCACCTTACAAGACCAAGGCGTATCGCTATTTTACAAAAAATGAAATCCCCCGTTACGGGGGATTTTTTAAAATGGTGTACAATAGTGACAAGGAGGAACGCTTATGAACGATGTAGAAGTACGAGAGCGACTCGCGGAACTCGGGGTCGTCGAAACAGAAGCGGAAGACGAAGTACTTTTGGTGCAGGATTTTGCCGACGGACGGTACGCGGTGATCACCGACTCGGAAGGACGCGCGCCGGAAACATTCGCCGAAGAGTTGTATTGGACATTGTACGCTGACGACGGTGAATTTTTATGGACGGTGACGATCCAAGACGGTGCGGCGTTGGCGGACTTGCTCGCGGCCGGCGCCGGCGATGAAGATTTGATTACGCGCATGAGCGATTTGCGCGCGAAAAACACGGAAGAATTTTTGAACCGACAGTAGGAGGAGAGAAAATGACGGCCATGGATACGCTCTCTGGTCGCGATTGAGGCCGTTTCGGCAAAGCGGTCACGCAGCAACTCGAAGACGCGCCGCAGCCGGTCATCGCCGAGGTGAACGGCTACGCGTTGGGCGGCGGTTGTGAACTTACGCTTGCCTGCGATTTTCGGTACGCGAGTGAAAACGCGCAATTCGGTCAGCCGGAAGTGAAGTGGGGCATTTGCGCCGGTTTCGGCGCGAGCCAAGGCTTGACGCGCGCGGTCGGCCCCGCGATGGCGAAAGAACTTTTATATACCGCCGATTTCATCGATGCGCGGGAAGCGTTGCGGATTGGTTTGGTCAATCGCGTAGTACCGCAAAAAGACTTGCTGGAAACAGCGCTGGCGACGGCGAGACGTATTCAAAAGAATGCCAAAGCCGCAGTGCGCGCCACGAAACGTTCGGTACTGGCGGGACAGGATTTGGATCAGCGTAATGCGATTGAATTGGAAGCGCAATATTTCGGCATTTGCTTCGCGACCGAGGACCAAACGAAACGCATGCAGTTGTTCGGAAAGAAAAAATAATGGCGAAAGATACGCAACCTAAAGAAGAAGTTACATTTGACACATTCGCTCCATTGGATATTCGCACGGGAACGATTGTGGAGGCCGGTCCGCTCAAGGGGGCGCGCGTGCCTGCGTATCGGCTGAGAGTGGATTTCGGACCCGTGATCGGCATCAAGCAGTCATCGGCGCAAATCACGGACCTTTATAGTCCGGAAGGTCTGATTGGCGAGCAGGTGCTCGGCGTGGTCAATTTCCAGCCGATGCATATCGCCGGTTGGCGCTCGGAAGTGCTCGTACTCGGCGTGTATACGGAGCAGGGTGTTGTTCTCATCGCGCTGAAACAAAAAACGGATAACGGTATGATATTAGGCTAATCAAAAAAAGACGCGCGCGCGTCTTTTTTTGTTGCGCAAAATTAAAAAATACATGTCGCCGGAAAAAGAGAATGACAAAATGGCAGCCGCGGTCATTCCATGCTATAATGCAGAAAAGAACATTTGTTCGGAGTGAAGTTATGGAATTTGA
>USPU01000079.1 GCA_900556745.1 uncultured Veillonellaceae bacterium | reverse complement strand
TCGGTTTGCCGGTGGACCGGTACCCGGTCATTGCGCCGCCGAAAGTACAGGTTAGCGCGATGTATCCCGGCGCGAGCTCCCAGGTATTGAGTGAATCGGTAGCGGAAGCGATTGAAAAGCAAATTATCGGAGTGGATGATTTTGACAGCATGGTGTCGTCAAGTTCGTCTATCGGTATGTATTCATTATCCGTTCAATTTGAAACGGGTACGGACGCCGACTTCGCTTCCGTTCAGGTGCAAAACCGAGTGGCGCAGGCGGAAGCCATGCTGCCGGATATCGTGCGGCAATTGGGCTTAAACGTCAGAAAATCAACGAGCGATATGGCCTTGGTCATCAATTTGACCAGTCCGAACGGCACCTATGATCCGACGTTCCTGAAGAACTATTTCAGTTTGAACTACATGGATACGTTGAAATCGATCCCCGGGGTCGGCAATGTTCAGGAGTTCGGCTCCGATTATGCAATGCGCGTATGGCTAAATCCGGCGCGCATGGCGCAATATAAAATTAACGCGAGCGATATCGCCGCGGCCGTGCGGATGCAAAACCAGGAAGCGTCGGCCGGTTCTATCGGTTTAAACCCTTCGCCGGAAACCCAACAGTTTCAATACCAGATTACGGTGGACGGGCGGTTGACGGACCCGCAGCAATTTGAAGAAATTGTACTCCGCTCAAACCCGGACGGCAGCGTGGTGCATTTGAAAGATGTGGCGCGCGTCGAACTCGATGCCGCGGATTATAACTTTATCGCTCGCGCGGACGGGAAACCTACCGCCGGCATCGCCTTTTCGCTGACGAGCGACGCGAACGCGCTGGAAACGATCAATGCGATTAAGGCGGAACTGGCGAAAGCGCAGGAAACGTTCCCCGATGACATGACCTATAATATCGTCATCGACAATACAGATTTCGTTTCGGCCTCTTTGGAAGCCGTATTGCATACTTTCGTGGAAGCGTTGATTTTAGTATTGATCATCGTCTACTTGTTCTTGCAGAACTGGCATTCGACATTGATTCCTATGATCGCCGTGCCGGTATCGTTGCTGGGGACATTTGCCGCCTTTACGGTGCTGGGTTTTACGGTCAATACGTTGACGCTTTTTGCGATGGTGCTTGCGATCGGCCTGGTTGTCGACGACGCGATCGTCGTCGTGGAAGCGGTCGAGTATGAAATGCGGTACAATCATAAATCACCGCGGGAAGCAACGATTCTTGCGATGGAAAAAGTCCAGGGCCCGGTTATCGGCGTCGCGGTTGTTTTGATCGCGGTATTCGTACCGGTTGCTTTTATGGGCGGCATTATGGGCGTACTGTATAAGCAGTTCGCGTTGACGATTGCCGTTTCCGTCGGGATTTCCGCTTTTGTCGCGTTGACTTTGACGCCGGCTCTGTGCGCGATGTTGCTGACGGAAAATGACAATTTGAATAAAGAAACCTTCCATGATCGCTTTTTCCATGCCTTTAACGAGAAGTTTGAGCGACTCGTAGAATTGTACGGTAACGCGTTGGACGGTTTTGTACACAAGCTCGGCGTGGCTATTTTAAGTCTGGCGGCAGTGACGATCGTTGGTCTGTTCTTCTTCACGCAAATGCCGAGCGCATTCGTACCGAATGAAGATAACGGCTATTTCATTACTTCGATATCACTTCCCGAGGGGGCTACCTCGCAACGTGCCGATGCAGTCGTGCAAAAGTATATGGACTATATGATGCAACAGCCGGGCGTGGAACACGTCATGGGGGTTACAGGATTTGATATTTTGTCCGGCGGTTTGAAGCAAAACAGCAGCATGGCATTTGTCAAATTGAAGCACTGGGATGAACGTACCGGCGACGATCAGAGTGTTCAAGCGCTCGTTGGTAAAGCGTTCGGCTTCGGATTCCAAACGCCGGAAGCCAATGTGATCGCCATGAACCCGCCACCGGTTCCGGGACTGGGGGCGACCGGCGGTTTTACGATGTACTTGCAAAATCGCAGCGGCGACAGTACAGAGAAAATGTTTGAAGTCGCGCAGCAATTTTTAGCCAAAGTTAATCAACGACCGGAAATCGCTTCAGCATATACGACGTTCCGCATGGATACGCCGGCGTACCACTTTAATGTCGATCGTGATAAAGCGGCACGCTCCGGCGTTAACGTTTCCGACATCAATACGGCGCTTTCCATGTTCTACGGCGGCACGCAGATTAACGATTTTTCCGCATTCGGTAAGAGTTACAAAGTCATCGCGCAAGCGGATCAGGAATTCAGAATGTCGCCGAATGCTAACCGTGAATTGACGGTACGCAATCAGCAAGGTGAAATGCTGCCGTTGAGTTCGTTTATTACGCCGGAACAACGCGGGTCGGTCGCTATTTTGACTCGCTATAACAATTTCCCGGCAATCAAAGTGGGCGGTAACGCGGCGAACGGCTACAGTTCCGGCCAAGCGCTCCAAGCGTTGCAGGAAGTAGCGGCGGAAGTCTTACCCTCCGGCTACGGGTTTGAATTTGCGGATCAGTCGGCACAGGAAATC
>USPU01000078.1 GCA_900556745.1 uncultured Veillonellaceae bacterium | reverse complement strand
GCGCTTCGATCTGCGTCACCGAAACCGGCCGAAACGTGCCCAGTCCGACATCCAACGTGACGTAGCAAACGGTCGCGCCGCGCGCGGCGATTTCTTCCAGCACTTCCGGCGTGAAATGTAATCCCGCCGTCGGCGCCGCCGCCGACCCCGGCGTTTTACTGTACACGGTCTGGTACCGTTCCCGATCCTGCAAGCGCTCGTGAATGTACGGCGGCAACGGCATTTCGCCGATTTCGTCCAAGCGTTCATAAAAATCGCCGTCATAAGTAAACTTCAAAACGCGTCCGCCAAACTCCGTGCGATCTTCCACCGTCGCCGTCACGCCGGCGTCAAAGGTAAGCGCCGTGCCCGGCAACGCTTTTTTGCCCGGCCGCACCAACACTTCCCAACGGTCTTCGCCCAGCGGATGCAGCAGCAGGACTTCCACCCTGCCGCCCGTCGGCCGTTTACCGTAAAGCCGCGCCGGAATGACGCGCGTATTATTAAAAACCCACACGTCATCGGGGCGCACGTCTGCTAAAATATCCCGAAATGTTCCCTGTTTCGTAGCGCCCGTTTGACGATCCAAAGTGAGCAGTCGCGACGTGTCGCGCGGCTCGACCGGAGTTTGCGCGATCAGCTCCTCCGGCAAATCATAATTAAATTCACTGACGTTCATATCTGACCTTCGTTTCAATACATTTTTTCAATGGTGACACCCGTATAGAAGTGTCGTAAAATTTCCCGATAATGATGCGGATCACGCGGCTTTTGCTGCGCCATGATCTGCGCGCCCCATTGGGACATGCCGACGCCGTGGCCATACCCGTAACCGATAATTTTCAAGCGATCGTTCTTGCTGCCTTTGACGATATCGAACATCGTGCTGCGCAAGTCGAACATCTGCTGAAAACGGTTGCCGCTGATCGCCACCGCCTGTTTTTTACCAGCGATCTGCAAGGTGCGAACGCGTCCCGAAACGGTTCGGTCAAACGCTTTCACCGGCGCTTTTTTCAGCTTGGACAATTTAATATTTTTGATTTTGCCGACATCTTTACCGTATGCCGCCAGCACGCTCTCCAAATCAGCGAGCGAAACTTCTTTTTCCCAGCGTTGTTTGGTAAAATCGTTCAACGGCTCACTGACCGCGCGCAAGTAGGGCACGAAATTATCCCAGACATTTTCACTGTCTTCCGTGTAGCCGCCCGAATGCGCGCAAAATACCGCGTCAATCGGTTCGCCTTTGTACAAAATCACTTCGCCCGCCGTATCATTGACGGCTTGCGTGGATTCCGGAGCTTCCGCCGCGACGCCGCCGTACACTTGCGAAACGATAGTGTCGTAGACGTCAAACCCCTGCGACGCGTAATTATTTTTATGATTGAGCGCGTACGTGCGAGCCGCCACCGCTTGCGCCCGCAATGCGTTCGGCTCCCACGACGCCGACATTTCACGCGGCACGACGCCGTAGAGATACTCTTCCATGCCGACTTCGTTGATCACCGTCACGCCGTCATATCCCGGCGTCCGAATCAATTTCAGCGCGCCGCGGTATTCGTTGCCGTCCACCGCGACCAGCGCGAAGCCTTCCGGTCGGATATACACCGTTTCGCCGACTTTTTTACCGTCGAGCGTAATGGATTTCGCGCTTACGCCGATGCGCAAGGTGTCGCCTTTGCTGAATGTTTTCCATTTTTGCGTGCCGTTATACACCGTGTACGCGCCATTGATGCTCACTTTCGGTGAATGAGCGTTGCGCATCAGACCTACCAGCACGACCGGTTCATTTTCCGTGATCGGTAAGACTTGTCGGAGATCGCCCCGTTTGTCTTTCGCTTCTGCCCGAGGAGACGTTGGCGTCTCGTAACGTCCCATCTTCACTTTCGCCGGCTTTTTCACCGGCACTCCTTTCACCACACGCGTGCTTTCCGTACGCGAACGCGCGCCCGGCGAACCTTTCACGCCCGCCGCATCCACGGTCGCCGCCGTGCCGAAAAGAAGCGCTCCCGTCAAAATAACCGCGCAGCATTGCTGCCATCGAACCATAATTCACCGCCTTGTAAATAACTGTAAGACAAGCGTCAGAACGATCGAAAGCAAAATCGATGTTCCGAGCGGAAAATAAAACGTAGTATTGCCCTTGGTAAATGAAATATCTCCCGGCAATTTGCCCAACGGTAAAAAGTGCCCGCCGAAATGCATGCACGCGCCGATCAAAAATAAAACGGCGCCGAGGATCATCACCATTTTACCCATGACGCGCCTCAAACAAATCGCCGTCCGACGTCTGTTGCGGCATCGCGATGCCCAGATGCGCGTACGCCGCCGCCGTCGCCACGCGACCGCGCGGTGTGCGATGTAAAAATCCATTTTGCATCAGGTACGGCTCGTACACATCTTCGATCGTCGCCGTTTCTTCACTCACCGCGGCCGCGATGGTGTCGAGCCCGACCGGACCGCCGCCGAACTGACGAATAATCGTCGCGAGAACCTTGCGGTCAATCGCGTCCAAACCGGCATGATCGACTTCCATCGCCGCCAGCGCCAAAT
>USPU01000077.1 GCA_900556745.1 uncultured Veillonellaceae bacterium | reverse complement strand
CGCCGCGGCGGCAAATCCGCGCGCGAAGTCCGCTCTTTCGTTGTCGTCTGTTCGTTAACTGTCGGCGGCGTCATCGAGCCGCGCATGCGTGGCGGCCGTGCCGATGCTGCCGAATGGTCCTGCGCGGGCGCGCTGCGTCGAGCCGCTTCCTGCCGACGAGCGCGCCGCACGCGTTGGTTCGTATGTTCCCGCTGCTTGCGTTGCCATGTGGCCATCGCCAAATGCCCCGCCAAAATTAACACGCCCATCACGACGAATGCCGTACCCCGCTGCAGCAAGGTGAACGACTCATCGCCGATCCGCACCACAATAAAGAGCGCGAGTAAAAACAGCGCGCCGTCCGTACGCCAAAGAGAACTGCGACGCAAGCCGTTGATCAGTAACGCGGCAACGCCACCCAAATAGTAAATCATAAAGACAATGGCCAAAAACGTGTAGCCGTAACCGAGTGCCGCAATAAAAGTCGCCAGCGTCACGCACAACGGCACGGCCGCAACCGTGACCAGCGTATACTCACGACGCAACATCAGGCGCCAGCAAAGCACGCCGGTGGCAAACAACAGCAATACCAACACAACGATGGGCAACACCTGCGGTGTCGCGCGGGATATGTACACCCACAGCGAGCGTTGCGTGGCCAGCAGCACGCATACCGCCAGCGCGCCGCCACCCAATACGCGAAACGGCATGCCCCAGCCGGTTTGTTTGCCGACCATCGCCCCGACGAGAAACGTAAACGCGGCAATGATCGTGGCGAGCGCCAAGCTGACAACCGCGACATCCGCCAACGCCACCAACGCGGCGAAGAAAATCGCCAGCGCATAAATCCAGCTGAAAATCAGCAACGAAAGTTCCCGGAAACCGTCGCGATACAAAATGTAAAAATACGGTGCGGCGAGCGCCAGCCAAATCCATACCTGCTGCGCGCCGAGCCACGCGTTCGTGACGCCGAAAGAGCTCACAAACACGCCCGTCAAAATCAGATAGATCGACGCCAATGCCGTCGATCGCACAATGTACACCGCGGGCAAGAGCAGCGCAAGCGACCAAATCGCCCACGCGATCTGATTCCACTCCGATAATTGGTAAATATCTCCCGCAAGCTGCAGCGCTCCGGGAATCGCAATCCCTAAAAACGCTCCGGCCGCCTCGCGCCAAGCGATCGCTTTCGGCTCGAGTGCCAACACGACCGCCACCGCCAACTGCGCCGCCACCGCCAGCGCGACTACCCAGTTGAAGCGCACGCTGTGCGCCAGCGCGTACCATTGATCCGATAAAATCAACAGCGCGCCGAACGCGACCAAGACCGCCGCGAGCACCAGCCAAATAATCCGGCCCCAGCGCAGACCCGGCGCCGCTACTTCACCGTAGCGGGCGCGCAAACGATCGGCCGCCTCCGGTGTCAAAATCCCTTCGCTTACCCATTTGGGAAGCTCTTCATATAGCCAGCGAATACGTTGCTCCATAGGATCCCCCAAGTATTCTTTCTACTAAAAAAGCGGACGGTTGCCCGTCCGCTTTTTTATTTTACAATCAAAACCGGGCATTTCGCGTGGCTGACGATGTAACTCGAAACCGAGCCCATGAAAATGCCTTTCAGCGGCCCTAAGCCGCGGCTCCCCATGACGATCAAGTCCACGTTGTATTTTTCGGCGATCGCGGACAAAGTCGGTCCGGGAGAACCTACTTCAAAAATGGTCTTGACCGGAATATCCGCCGGCACCATACGAACCAATTTTTCCAGAATCTCTTTCCCTTTTTCTTCCAGATCCTCAGCCATCTGTTCACTGACATACCCGGAGCCGCTGGGAATTTGATCAAATCCTGAAATCACCGATACCACATTCGCCACATGGCAAATCAAGAGTGTGCCGCCGGACAATTTTACTAGCTCGATGGCATGCTGTAACGCGCGCACGCCGTTTTCCGAGCCGTCGGCCGGCAACAACACTTCATTAAAATGGATCATAGTCCGCACCCCTTCCACCGCTTTATGAGTTGATTAGTTTTCCTCATTATAACACAGCTCACGGTGGCCGGCGTTTATTTTACTACTAAAACAGGACGCGTGGCATGCTGCAATACATATTGCGATGCCGACCCCAAAACCAAACCTTTGACGGATCCCAAACCGCGACTGCCGATCACGATCAAATCCGCATTCAATTCCTCGGCCACCGTTAGAATCGTTTCCCGTACATCGCCGACGGCGAAAAACATTCGCAGCGGAATATCTTCTGGGAGCGTTGCCGCTTCGCGACGCAACCCTTCACGAACCTGCTCCATTTGATGCTCCGGCAAACCCGGTGCGGCGTGTTCTTCCGCATCCGGCGTGCGGCCTACTTCCACCACGCCGGAATACAACCGCTCTCCGGCGTCCCGTCCGATCAGATTACCCGCGTACAACCGGTCTTCCAGCACGGTCAACAACTGTAACTCCGCGCCGAATTTCTCCGCCAGCAACGCGGCTTCATGGAGTGCCCGACGGGCGTTCTCAGAACCGTCCGTTGGCACAAGAATACGTTGCCAAGAACTTTTTATTGTCATCCCTCCGTCACTGTTTGATAACTAATACCGGCACTTCCGCGTGTTTCACCACGTAGGAAGAGACCGAACCGACCAACATGCTCGCCAGTGTTCCCATGCCGCGACGGCCCATAACGATCAGATCCGCCTTATATGTGTCCGCCATTTTGAGAAGATCTTCCCGCGGTGAACCG
>USPU01000076.1 GCA_900556745.1 uncultured Veillonellaceae bacterium | reverse complement strand
AAGCAGCTGCCAATACTGTTGCCAATTTTTTGTTCATCATTGACACTCTCCTTTGAGTTCAAATTTCGACAGAAAGTTTTCAGAGTGTCGCGGTGCGAGTGACCTTGTTTCCTCTACCCTCGACTCTGTCAGCAGCGTCTGTCGGATCGCTGACTTATATGCAGTGTATCATTTAAAAAGTGTGAAAGCAATCTTTTTACAATGGTTTTGGGCTGTTTTGGAAACTTTTAATTTCATTCTAGTACCAACGTCAATTTCTATTTTTGCGCTCATTTTTTAATATTTAGCCGCATCCGCCGCCCCACGGAAAGAAAAAGCCTCTCGCTCAGGGCAAAGCGAGGGACTAAATTAAAATGTGTTTTAGTTTTCTTCATTAGCGGCGAGATAGGCTTTCATCAGCCAAAGGCTGTCGATCGGTCGCACGATACGCGCGTCAACGTACGCCATTTTCGGAGTCAACAGCGTGTGCGCCTGATAATTTCCCGCCGGCGTAATGCCTACAACCAACGCGCCGTAAGCGATGTCATCATCACGGAAACGATACAAGGGAAGGATGACGCTCATCGTGTTTTTGCCGGGATAGTAGACGGGAATGGCGATGGCGGGGTTTTGATCCACGCGGTCGCGCGCGACTTTCACATGCTCTTCCAAACGATCGAGCAGGCGATTTTGCCATTCTTCATGCTCGGCTACCAACGTGCCGAGTTTATAGTTTTGCTGCGCGACGCCTTCGCGGTCGCCCTGCTCTTGCAAGCGACGACGCTGCACGAGGATATTTTTCAGCGGCGATTTGGTCTCCCGGTCGCTTTCTTCAATCAAGGTTTCTTCGGGCAAACGACCCGCGTTGGCGATCACGATATGTTGGAAATCGACATCCAGCTCCGTATCGCGTCCGATCTGTTGCAAGCGCGGATCGAGCGCGTAATCGGCTTTTTCCGGAAACTCGATGAATTTCTCGCTGAGGATTTTACCGTCGCCCGTGCCGCGAATGCAGAACGCGCGATAGACCCATTCCTGGCGGTAACCGGGTTCACGCGCGAATAAGGCGTAAATTTCGTTATCCCGATTGTCGACAAGACCGGTGTTAAAAGCGGCGTATTGGTTATCCAGGGAGTAAACGATTTTTTGCTCGGTTTGCAAACGATAGAAAGTATAGTTTATATAGCTCGCCAAGCTGGCATTGTGAGTGTCGTTCGAAAAATACCATGGCTCGCTCTTCATCATCTTATATAAGTCGTTATAAAACTCAACTTCCGCGCCGAGCCAGGCGAATTGCCGCAACGCGACGTTCGGGCCAACCTCTTCACCGCCGGGCGCGCCGCCCGCGATTTCCGGCGGCAACGCGTCGACGATGCGATGCGCCGTTTTCACCGAATTGTTGTTCGCTATTTTCTTCGCCGCTCCGTTATCTTCCGTCGACGGCGAAGCGTTATTTTGCTTGGCCGACGATTTCGACGAGCGGTTGACCTTCGCCGGTTTATCCGGCGGGACTTGAATGCCCCGTTGCGTCGTGGGCGTCAATGTTTTGGCGAATTTGCCGTTTTTCGCGCGAGCAGGTTTACGCCGTTCCTTTTTACCATCGCCTGCCGCCGCTTCCGTTTCATTGACTTCGCTTAAATACCAAATCCACTGCGGATTTTTCGCGCGGTATGAGTCGGCGTTGGGAATGTAACGAACCGCGACCGCCTTGCCGGTGACGCTGGGGCGATTCAGCAGGTACGCGACTTCCTCATCCTTCCGTTCCGTGAGAGTGCCGTTTTCGCGAGCGCTGAGGTAACTTTCTTCGAGTAAATTATAATAGTCTATTCTTTCGTTACCGTAGAGCTTGCGCAAACGATTCCAACTGGTGGAGGGAATGCAGGCTTTGTTTTTAATTCCTGCCACAGGACACCTCCTTATCTGTGTATACTCGTTTATTATAGCATATGGGTTATATTTTTCACTACGCCGCGGCCGCATGCAGTTTGCCGTGGGGCCGTCGTTGAAAAATAAATGCGCCGCAAAAAAAGAGCGTCGATCGACGCTCTTTTTTATGCCAAGACCATGCTGTCGCTGAACGACGCCGCGGTTTCTTCAAATTTTTGCAACACGTCGGTGACGGTAAGTCGCGCTTTCTCCTCACCTTTCACATCCCAAATAATGCGTCCCTGATTCATCATGATCAGGCGATTGCCCAAGCGCAAGGCGTCGCGCATATTGTGGGTGATCATCAGCGTGGTGAGTTGATGCTCCCGCACGATGCGATCGGTGAGCGCCAATACTTTCACCGCCGTTTTCGGATCCAACGCGGCGGTCGGTTCGTCCAAAAGCAAGAGTTTCGGACGTTGCAAGGTCGCCATCAATAAGGTAACGGCCTGGCGTTGTCCGCCCGATAAGAGCTCCATGCGCGTGAACAGACGATCTTCCAACCCCAGACCCAGCGTCGCCAAAAGTTCGCGATAATGCTCCCGCTTGTCGTTGCTGAACGCCCAACGCAGAGAGAGCGGCAAGCCTCGTTTCGCCGCGAGTATTAAATTTTCTTCCACCATCATGCCGCCCGCCGTGCCTTGCAACGGGTCTTGAAACACGCGCCCGATGTAGCGCGCGCGCCGGTGTTCCGAACAGGCGGTCACATCGCGACCGTCAATGACGATTTGTCCGGCGTCGCCAGGAAACACGCCGGCGATCGCGTTCAAAAGCGTCGATTTGCCCGCGCCGTTGCCGCCGATCATCGTGCAGAAG
>USPU01000075.1 GCA_900556745.1 uncultured Veillonellaceae bacterium | reverse complement strand
CGGATGAAGTGATCAGCGCGATGGCGGAGATCGGACACATGATGCCCAAATCATTGCGCGAACGCAGCGAAGCGGGGCTTGCGACAACGCCTACGGGCAAAGTGTGGGCGCGCAAGATTCGCGAGCAGTGATGCCGTTTTTTACCCGTCGCTACCCATTACCCGAAGGGGTTCGAGCATTACTGCGGGCATTGGAGCAGGCGGGATTTGAGGCTTACGCCGTGGGCGGATGCGTGCGCGATACGTTGCTCGGGCGCGCGCCGCACGACTGGGATATCACGACGGCCGCTACTCCCGACGAGGTGGCGCAGGTATTTGCCGCTGCACCGTTTCGAGTGGTCGGCACAGTCGGACGCGCGTTCGGCGTGTCCCTGGTGGAATGGGCGGGCGCCATTTATGAGGTCGCCACTTTCCGCGGGGAAGAATACGGAGCGGACAGTCACCGTCCGGAACGAGTGTATTACACCAAGCATTTGTCAGACGACCTGGCGCGGCGTGATTTTACCGTCAACGCCATGGCGTTTCGTTCCGACGGCACATTGATCGATCCTTATAACGGTCGCAAGGATTTGAAAAAAAAACGCTTGCAAACCGTCGGTATTCCCGAAGAACGCTTTCGGGAAGACGCCTTGCGCTTGTTTCGCGCCTGCCGTTTTATCGCGCAGCTCGGCTTTCGTCCGACACGCGAGTTGTGCGCGGCGATGCCGCAGGCATTTGTGCGGGTAGAGGGACTTTCGCTGGAGCGCGTGCGTGCCGAACTCGATCGGCTGCTGGTCGCGCCGTATGCCGGCCGCGGTTTGGATCTTTTCGTTCGCTCGGGATTGGCGGAGCAATCGTGTCGGGTACGCGAACAGGGAATCGATAAAACGGTTGCGATTTTACCGGAATTGAGTCATTTGCCCGAAACGCCGCAGGGACGTTTTCACGCCTACGACGCGTGGTTGCATACGCTGGTCGTTGTGGAGCACAGTCCCGCTACATTGGTGGCGCGCTATGCGGCGCTTTTCCATGACGTGGCGAAAGGCTTGCCCGGTATCCGCGGCTTTCATAAAGGCGATATTACCGATTACGGGCATGATGTGCGCAGCGCCGAAATGGCCAAAGCGGCGCTGACTCGTTTGCAATATCCGGCGACTATGGTAAAGCGTGTCGAGTTTTTAGTCGCTAATCATATGAAATATCATCAATACGCCAACACGGCGAACGCGAATGTGCGGCGTTGGCTGCGCCAATTGGCCCGCTCGGGAGCATTTCGTACCACGGTCGAACTGACCGAGGCGATGGACGAACTAAATGATCTGTGCGCGGCGGATGTGATCGGCTGCGGTCGGCCGCTCAGCGCTACCGACGGTCATCGCGCATTCGGCGGCGCGGTGCGTGCCGAGCTTACCACAATGCCGGTGCATACGCGAGACCTGCGGTACGATCAATCATTACCGAAACGTTATGGAAAAGACACGGCAACACTGTTGAAAGTTTTGCGCCAACGGGTGCAGGACGGAAATTTGACCAATGAGCCGGAAGCGTTGAGACTCGCCGCTGAGCGATACAGACTGAGGCAGGAAAGGAATGCGCATGACGAAGGAACGAGTGAGGAGTAAAGCCAAGCAACATAAAAAGCAGGAGCGGATACGCGTCGCGCTTCTCTTTATGGCATTGGCCGTGTTCGGCATTCTGATCTGCGGCAGGCTTTTTTATCTGCAGGTGGTGCGCGGCTCTTACTTTGCGGAACTCGATTTGGCGCAAGCGGAAGAAGTGCGGTCGTTGCAGTCGCCGCGCGGTACGATTTATGACCGCAACGGTAAAGTACTTGCCGTGAGCGCGGTCACGCTTTCGCTTTACGCGGATCCGCAAGAACTGAATCGGGACCCGCAGGTCTTGGCGCAGACATTGGCGCCGCTATTGTCCGTGCCGGAAGCCAAGCTCGCGGAAAAACTCGCGCAGACCAATCGTTTCGTGTGGTTGGAGCGGATGCTGGATAAAGACGTTTCCGATCAGGTCGAAGCGTTGATTGAACAGCAAAAGATTACCGGTTTGCATTTTCTTGAAGAGAGCAAACGTTACTATCCGAACGGCAATTTGCTGGCGCAGGTGCTGGGTTTCGTCGGCATCGATGACAAAGGTTTGGACGGTATAGAGATGGTGCTTGATCAGGAAATCAAAGGCGACAGCAAGCAGCAGACCATTATTACGTCGCGCTACGGAACGCCGATTTTGGAATCGACGCTTTCCCAACTTTTTCCCGATGAAGAACGCAGTGTCTATTTGACGATTGACGCGCAAATTCAATTTTTTGCGGAGCGTGCTCTCGATCGCGCCATGGGTACGACACGTGCGGCCGGCGGCTCGATTATTGTGATGGATCCGCGAACCGGCGAAATTTTGGCGATGGCCAATCGTCCGACGTATAATCCTAACCGGTTCGAGGAAGGTACGGAAGAAGATTTTCGTAATCGCGCGGTAACGGACTTGTATGAACCGGGTTCCACGTTCAAACCGATTATCGCGGCGGCGGCGTTGGCGTCGGGTTCGATGACACCGGAAACGGTCTTGCATGATACGGGAGCGGTGTATGCGTCGGGACACACGATTCAAAACTGGAACGGCGAAGGCTACGGTGACGTGCGCCTTGTCGATATTATCAAATATTCGATCAATACGGGGTTTGCTATGGTCGGTCTGCGCACCGGCGGTGACGTGCTGACGGATTATGCGAAACGGTTCGGTTTCGGTCAACCGACGGGCATCGAACTGCCGGGCGAAGGCGAAGGGATTTTGTTCAACCC
>USPU01000074.1 GCA_900556745.1 uncultured Veillonellaceae bacterium | reverse complement strand
CGACATGCGCGACAGCGATATCGCGACCATGTCGATCGGGCAAAGTATCGCCGTCACGCCGTTACAAATGTTGCAGGCGTACGGAGCGTTGGCCAACGGCGGCAAAATGATGAAACCGCACATCATTTCATCCATTGTCAATCCGGACGGCACGACATACCGGACAAGCAAGGCGGAAGAAGTCGGACAACCGATTACGCCCGAAGTGGATCACACGCTGGTTCCCATGCTTGAGCAGGTGGTTTCCGGCGGCGGAGGGGTGAAAGCGCAGGTCAACGGCTATCGCCTCGCCGGCAAAACCGGTACGGCGCAGAAGTTGGATACGGAACACGGCGGCTATTTGGATGGGCGTTACATCGCATCCTTTATCGGCTTCGGGCCGATTGAACAGCCGGAAGCGGTATGTCTCGTTGTTCTCGATGATCCGGAGGGCGTATACTATGGAGGACAGATCGCCGCTCCTGTATTTGCCGAGGTCATGGGAGAAATCATGCGTTATCGCGGCATACATCCCAATGTGACGGATGTGGCGGATACCGGTACGGCGGAAACAGCGGTGCTTGAGCCGCTGACGTTAACGCGAACGGAGGAGGGTAAAATTATTGTGCCGGACTTCACGGGACGACGTTTGCGCGATGTGTTGGAATGGGCCAATCAGGCCCAGGTCGGCGTAGTTCCGGAGGGACATGGCGTGGTCATCACGCAAACTCCGCTCGCCGGATTGACGTTGGAAGATACCCGACAGATTCGGGTACAATTGGCGGAATAAAGGAGGCAATTCCATGCGAAGCGATATTGAAATCGCCCAGGCGGCGAAGCTGCAACCGATTACGGAAATTGCCGCGGCGGCAGGTATTGACGAAAAATATTTAGCACCGTACGGACGCTATAAGGCGAAGATCGGCTACGATTTAATTCGCAAGTTGGACAGCGCCCAAAACGGACATTTGATTTTGGTTACGGCGATTTCTCCGACCCCTGCCGGTGAAGGAAAGTCGACGACGACAGTCGGTTTGGCACAGGGTCTTGCCAAGCTCGGTAAAAAAGTGATGGTGGCGTTGCGTGAACCGTCGCTCGGGCCGTGCATGGGAATCAAAGGCGGCGCCGCCGGCGGCGGCTATTCGCAAGTGGTGCCGATGGAAGATATCAATCTTCATTTTACCGGCGACATGCACGCCATTACCGCGGCGCACAATTTATTGGCGGCGATGCTTGATAACCACCTGCAACAGGGCAATGCGCTGCGCATTGATCCGCGTCGGATCGTGTGGAAACGCGTGGTCGATATGAATGATCGGGCATTGCGTCACATCGTGGTCGGTCTGGGCGGCAAAGTGAACGGCGTGCCGCGTGAAGACGGCTTTGATATTACGGTCGCGTCCGAAGTCATGGCGATTTTATGTCTCGCGCAGGATCTCAAAGATATGAAAGAACGGTTCAGCCGCATTATCGTCGCCTACGATTACGACGGTAACGCGGTAACGGCCGGCGACCTGCATGCGCAGGGTGCGATGACGGCGTTAATGAAGGATGCGATCTCGCCCAACCTGGTGCAGACGATTGAACATGTGCCGGCGCTGGTGCACGGCGGTCCGTTTGCGAATATCGCGCACGGTTGCAATTCGCTGGTGGCCACCAAAACCGCGTTGCACCTGGCGGATTATGTTGTTACGGAAGCCGGTTTCGGCGCGGATCTGGGCGCGGAAAAATTCTTTGATATTAAATGCCGCTACGGCAAGTTAAAACCGGAAGCGGCGGTATTGGTCGCGACGGTGCGCGCGCTCAAAATGCACGGCGGACGCGCGAAAAACGAACTCACCGAGCCGGATGTCGACGCGCTTAAGCGGGGTCTGGAAAACCTCGGCAAACATTTAGAAAATATCGCCAAATATAATGTTCCCGCTGTTGTGGCGATCAATGCGTTCGCCAGCGACACGGCAGAAGAAATGGCGGCGATTCGTACATACTGCGAAGAACGCGGCGTACCCGTCGCGTTGTCCGATGTTTTTGCCAAAGGTGGAGAAGGCGGCAAGAAACTTGCGCAAGCCGTACTGGCGGAAATGGCCAAGGGCACCGCTGATTTTCAGCCGCTGTATGCGAGCGAATTGAGCATTCCCGACAAAATCCGTACCATTGCGAGGGAAATTTACGGCGCGGACGATATTGTTTTGGAGGCGGCGGCGCAAAAAACGTTGACCGATATTGAAGCGGGCGGGTATGCGGCATTGCCGGTCTGCATCGCCAAGACGCAGTATTCATTCTCCGATGATCCGAACAAATTGGGACGTCCCAGCGGATTTACGCTGCACGTACGCGAACTTAAAATCAGTGCCGGCGCAGGCTTTATCGTCGCTCTTACCGGCAATATCATGACGATGCCCGGTTTACCGAAAAAGCCGGCCGCGGAAAAAATCGACGTGACGGCGGACGGAAATATTGTCGGTCTTTTCTGAGGGGGAGTCATGCGAGAACTTACAGGCGCGCCCGTAGCGGCCGTGCAGCAGGAAACTACAGCGAAAAAAATCCGCATGCTGGCGGCGAAGGGCGTTACTCCGGGACTGGCCATTGTGCGTTTCAGCGCGGATCGGGCGGCGCAGATGTACGGCGACTTTTTAGCGAAGTCCGCGGCACAAGCGGGATTATATGTCGAACGGGTCGAGCCCGAGGAAAATCTGACGCAAGAGGACGCTTTGGCGACCATTCACGCGCTGAATCAGAATCCGCAGATTGACGGTATTTTACTTTTAATGCCGTTGCCGCCGGGACTGGATCGCAGTTCCCTGGTCGAAGCGATTGCGCCGGGCAAAGATATCGACGGTTTGACGCCGACGCAGGTAGGTCGGCTTGTGACGGGCCGCACCGCATTTGTGCCGGCGAC
>USPU01000073.1 GCA_900556745.1 uncultured Veillonellaceae bacterium | reverse complement strand
CCCCGACGGAAACCTGCGATGTGACGGGCGACGCGCGCACGGTTTTCAAAACCGTCGAAGAAATTAAAGAGCGCTACGGTATCGCGACCGTAGTTCGCATTTTACGCGGCGCGTTACAGGCCAAAGATCGCGCGCGCGAATTTGAATACTGCCGCTACTACGGCGCGCGCAGCGGAGAAAGCGAGCGTGATTTGCGCCGGGAAATCGAGCAGTATATCGCCGACGGTTATTTATATAAGCGCGGCGCCAAGTACCCGCTGCTGGCGCTGACCGTAAGCGGTGAAGAAGTATTACGCGGCACGCAGACGGTGACTATGCCGATCCCGCAAAGTCCGCGTCGACGCGGCGCAACGGCCCTGCCGAAAACGCACGCCGCGCCGCGTAAAGATCCGCTTTTCACCCGTCTCGCCGCGGCGCGCAAAACGCTGGCCGAAAAACGCAACGTCCCGCCCTACGTCATTTTCAGCGACGCGACGCTGCTCGAAATGTGCGAAAAACGGCCGCAAACGCTGAACGACATGGCGCAAGTCAGCGGCGTCGGTCCGTTTAAGCTGATTAACTACGCCCCCGTCTTTCTCGATCTTATTCAAAACCATCCGGAGGAATCCCTATGAGCCTTGCCGATCAGCAATACCTCAACATTGTCGAAGCCATTTTGAAAACCGGCGCACACGGCAACAACCGCACCGGCATGCCGGCCTATAAACTGCCGCACCAAATCATGCAATTTGATCTGGCGCGGGAATTTCCGATTCTCACGACAAAATTTGTCGCGTTCAAAACCGCCGTCAAAGAACTGCTCTGGATTTGGCAGAAGCAATCGAACGATGTGCGCGTTTTGCAGGATTGGAACTGCCACATTTGGGACGAATGGATGCAACCCGACGGCACGATCGGCAAAGCCTACGGCTACCAGTTAAAAAAATACGGTCAGGTCGACACGCTATTGCAAACGCTCCGCGAAGATCCGGAGAGCCGCCGCATGGTCGTGTCGCTTTGGAACGTGGAAGACTTGCCGGAAATGGCGTTATACCCCTGCGCGTTCCTCACCATGTGGGACGTCGCCGACGGCCGCCTGAATTGCATGCTCGTGCAACGGTCGGGCGACATGGGACTCGGCGTGCCGTTCAACCTCACGCAGTACGCTGTGCTCGTGCACTTGATCGCGCGGCACGCGGGCTTGCAGCCGGGCTTGTTCACGCATGTCATCAACAACGCGCATATTTACGATAATCACGTCGACGCGCTCACCTCGCAACTCGCGCGCCGTGATCAGGCGCTGGCGGCGCCGCGGCTGGTCCTCAACCCCGACGTGCAAAATTTCTATGAGTTTACGCCGGACGATATTTATTTGGAAAATTATGAGCATCTCGGCAAATTGGCCATGGAGGTGTCCGTCTAATGTTGCACATCATCGTCGCGGTCGCGAAAAATCAGGCGATCGGCAAAGACAATCAACTGCTTTGGCACTTACGCGATGATTTGAAACGCTTTCAAAAAATAACGACCGGACACCCGATCATCATGGGCCGTAAAACCTTTGAAAGTCTGCCGGGCATGCTGCCGGGCCGCGCGCACTGGGTGCTCACCCGCGACCGCGACTGGGCCGCGGCGCACCCCGAGGTCCGATGTTTCGCGAGCGTCGACGAAGTGCTGCAGGCGCTTCAGCAAGACGAGGATTACTTCGTCATCGGCGGCGGCGAAATTTATCGCGCCTTTTTCCCGCACGCGGAGCAACTGCACATCACCGAAGTGGACAGCGAACCGGAGGCGGATACGTATTTCCCCGTCATTGACGAAACCGCCTGGGAAAAAATACGTGTCGAAGAAGGCGAAGTAAATGCCAAAAATCCGTTGGCGCATCGTTTCGTGACCTACATGCGCCGCGCATGAAAAAAGACCGCAACGCGGTCTTTTTTGTTTGTTTTTTTATGTAACAAGCTATAAAGTCAAAACGGCTTTCGCTAAATAGCGGGCAAAATATTCACGATCCGTATCGCTTACCAAAAGCAGCACGCCCGCCAACTGATTATCGCGGCGCACGAAGTAACATTGCGCATAGTACGGCAGCACCCAGCCGCCGTCAATCTCCGGCGCCAGCCGCGCGCCCACACGGTACATCACTTCATGCGCTTGCGTGACCGGCACGAGCGAATCGATCTCGCGGATGCGCACATAAAGGGGCGGCTGGTTTTGCATTTCGTTCGCGCCGCGTAACTGCGGATTGTCTTTCACCATACTCTCCCAGTGCGCGGCGATTTGCTGATTTAATTTCGTTTCCAAACCATAGAGCATACCATTAAAATGCGCCAATGCAGCGCGCTCGTTATCCCCCAATGGCGAACGGAAAAACGGCTCGAACTCAGCGGGGTCGTCCATCGGCACGGCAAAGCCAACCAGCCACGCCGTCGCCAATCCTTCCGGTCGCTCTGCCTGCAACTGGTAAACGGACCAATCTTCCGTTGGCGTCAAATTTTCAGCCGCCGCCATTGGCTCCTGCGCAAACGACCCTTTCTGCGAATCCATGAAGCCGTCCGTAAGGGACGCCGCCGTGATCGTATCCGGCCATTGCAATGTGCCCATCGGCGGCACCGCGATGGGCGTCGCCGCGTACGCGGCTGTCGTTAGCGCGAGCAAGCCGCTGAGCAGCCATGCCACTTTACGCATCGCGATCGCCTCCTATTCCCACATATCGGTTCCAAATTCGCGCGAAATACGCGTACTCCGTATCCGCCGTAATCAGCCACGTGCAATGAATATTGTCCGCCGTCTTGCGCACATCGGAAAATACGGCGATCGCCCAAACGACTCCACCCGTATCGATGACGAAGCGCATATGTTGCCCGTAGTAAACGCCGCCCTGCCCGTCACGATAACGAATCAGCGGCTGGTACGAACGCAGTGTCAATGTCGGCACGAGCGCCGCCGCCTCGGCGTTTGCCGCGACAAGCGAAGCCTTCGCCCGATCCAATTGCGCCTGCATCGCTTCTTTCGTGCGCGGTTGCGTCAAGAAATATTCCGGCAACTCCCGCGCGTCGGTATTTTCAAACGCGGTGGCCCAAAACTCGCCCGCGCGATTTCCTTTCGCGGCTTGGTTCTGCGCCATGAGATCCAACGGCACCTGCGCCG
>USPU01000072.1 GCA_900556745.1 uncultured Veillonellaceae bacterium | reverse complement strand
CGTCGCCGCCCGCCGAGCAAACGCCCGCCGCCAACGCCGCGGCGAGCATCGTGCCCGAGATGCGGGTATCGAAACCGATCAGAAACCGCGGGCGCGCCGCCGTGTCATCGCCCTGTACGAAAAACACCGCCGCCGCGCGTCCCAAATGAAACGCGAGTTCCGGTGTCAATGTGTCATTGACAACGCCGCGCACACCGTCCGTGCCAAACAATCGTGCCATAAAATCCTCCTACTGTTTTCCCTTTATTCCGCTTTTAATACGATTCGTACCGTTGCCGTTTCCGGTGTCGCCGCGCCGTTGCTCGGCACGGGAATTTCCACCTGCCGAATGACCTCTCCGGCCTCGCCGCTCACCGAAACCGCCGGCAACTGCCAGGCGGAAAGCGCGTCCAACTGCGATTTTTCACCCGCGAGCGTCACTTCCCGCGGCATGATTTCAATCGCGTCCACCCGCCAACCGTACGCCGGCGAGCCGCTTGTCTGTACCGCTAAAGGCAAGGTTTTCTCGACCCGCAGCGGATTGATTTTTATTTTGACGAGCACATTTTCCGGCGCGAAGGTGACGCCGTTCACTTTATTGCCCTCCGCGTCATACAGCGTGACCGCCGCCACGATATCGAAATCGGTTTTGCGTCCCGCGGTGTGAATCTCCGTCTGCGCGGTTTTCACTTGGGACACCCGGCTCGACGGACCGGTGATCGTCACTACATTCGGGGTGATCGCCGTCACCGCGCCGCCGTGATCGCCGGCCGGATCGTCGGTTACCTTCGCCGTCACCGGAATAGTCCGCGAGGCCACTTCATCCACATTGACCGTGAAACGCAACGGTTTTTGCTCGATCACTTCCGCGCCCGGCGGCAGTACCAGTTGCAAGGTCATATTTTCATTTTTCCCGACATCCGCTTGGATCATGTCCAGCACGGCTTTCATATCGGATTCGCGCAGCTGCAACATTGTGTTTCTTTGCATGCGCAATTTGACATGCACGCTCTGCGGCGCGTCCAGCGCCACCAATGAATCGTCCAAATGCGTCACTTCGACCGGCAGTTCATAGCTGCTTTCGACAAGCGGGTTCTGGTCGTTCATGATAAACACCCAGAGAAACACCGCCACGAAAAAGCAGATAAGCTTCGCCGTCCAGTTGCCGCCCAGCCATTTTCTCATGATTTCCTCCAGTTAAAGAATTCGCCCAAACGCAATCGGTTATCGTTTCCTTTGAGGAGGTAGTTGCGCAACATGTTGCGCAGATTGTCGCCGTCCAAATGGCGATAAATATGACCGCCGTACGCGTAGGAAATCGCTCCCGTTTCTTCACTGACGATCACGACCAGCGCGTCGCCCTGCTCCGTCAGGCCGATGCCGGCGCGATGCCGCGTGCCGAGCGCGCTCGATAAATTTTGATCCTGCGTCAGCGGCAGCAGGCACCCCGCCGCGACCACGCGATTTTCCCGAATTAAAATGGCGCCGTCATGCAAAGGCGTATTGGGAATAAAAATATTGCCCAACAACTCTTCGCTCACGACCGCGTCCAAGTAGATGCCCGTGTCGCCGTATTCCGCCAGACGCACCGCCCGTTCGAAGGCGATCAGCGCGCCGATTTTCTTTTCGCTCATCCGTTCGCAGGCGAGCACCACTTCATCGATCACGCGCATCCGTTCTTCATCATCGACGATGGAGGAACGGCTGATGAAGCGACCGCGGCCGAGCCGTTCGAGCGCTTTGCGCAATTCCGGCTGGAACACGATCGGCAACGCGACGATGAGTACCGTCATCGACTTTTCCAACAACCAATTCACGACGTGCAGATCCATCCAGTTGCTGATGATCGTAAACGCGCCGAGCACCACCAACCCTTTTAAGAGGGAAACGGCGCGGGTATCGCGGATCAAATAGTACAACTGGTAAAGGATCACCGCTACCACGAGGATATCGACGATATCGAGGATCCGCATCGTGGAAAGCAGCGCTTGTAACTGTAGTAACATGGTTCACTCCGTTCTTATATTTTCTTTCTATTATACCACGCGACCGGTCCGCTTCCGCTTACGGGCGCGCCGCCAACCACGCGTCAATTTTCGCCCGCACGCGCGCATTTCCGTCGATCAGCGCGTCTTTTTCGCGGCGGGATAATCGCTTAATGTACCATTCCGTGCGCCGCGCGGTGCGTTCATCCGTCACATCGCTTTGCCACACCAAAACGACCGGTCGGCGGGCGCGGGTATACTTCGCGCCGTCGCCCGCGTTATGCACGGCAAGGCGCTTGGTGACGTCGCGCGCGATGCCCGTATACAATGTGCCGTCGGCGCAGCGAACGATGTAGGTCTGATATTCCGTCACGTTGTCACTCCTTTTCGTACTGTATCATATCAAATGCCTATTTAAATGTATAGAAAAAAGGACATGCCCGTAAGCATGTCCTTTGGATGCGGCCGTTACGCGAGTTCGGTCACCGTGCGTTCGATCATTTGCGCTTTCACAAATTCCGAATACTTTCCGTTCGCGTCGGCGAATACGCCGTCGGCCGCGATTTTTTGCGCGACCGCCTGTACCGCGGCCAGCGTCAAGCCGTCTTTCGGCTCACGCAGACTGAGCGTTCCGGTCGTACTTCCCGCCGTGAAAATCATTTGCAATGTCTTCATGAATGTCCTCCTTCGTTACCTTATTCGCCGTCCGTGTAAACGATCGTTTCGATTTTAGCGACACGATCGAGCGGCTTGGCTTGCAATCCCGCCAGCGCTTTGCCGGCGGCGTAAATATGTTCGTCCGTAGCGTCCTGCGCGACATGCGCGAAGGACAAGTTGCGAAATTTTTCCGCGCCCTTATCATCCGTGTACTGCACGCGCAGGGCCAGGCGCCGTGCTACCGTTTCCTTTTGTAATGCCATTCGTTTCACCTCGTTTTAAAAAAATAAGAAATAACGCGCGGGAGGATTGCTCAATAACTTGCCAAAATAACGTCCGTCCACCAGGCGGCCGCGTCGGTTTTCAACCAGACGCGCTCGACATCGTTCGTCAGAAAACCGGTTTCCACCAACACCGCGGGCATGACCGTTTCACGCAACACCGCGAAATCGGCGGTGCGGTACAGCGTATCGTCATGGCGAAAATAACGACCGCGCTCACTGCCGCGGCGAACTATGC
>USPU01000071.1 GCA_900556745.1 uncultured Veillonellaceae bacterium | reverse complement strand
GACCGGCATCGACAAAGGCTGTCGATACATACAGTTTATCTACATTTAAGTCATGATTGTTTTCTGCATTTGCCATCGCGCTGCGCAGGGTTTTTTCAACCACTTTCGAGGCGCGTTTCGGCGTGTGCGCAAGAATTGCCAATGCTTCACCGCAGTTTTTACCGCGAATCAGGTCAACGACAATGCGTACTTTACGAGGCGAAATGCGGATGTTGTTGGTAAACGCTCTTACTTCCATTTTCTCCTCCTTATTCCAATTCCGTCGCTTTGTCGCTCTTGTTGTGACCGCGGAACAAGCGGGTCGGTGCAAATTCACCGAGCTTATGGCCGACCATATCTTCCGTAATATACACCGGCACGTGTTTACGGCCGTCATAGACAGCGATCGTGTGACCGACAAAGTCCGGCAAGATGGTCGAAGCCCGGGACCAAGTTTTGACTACTTTTTTCTCATCCGAAGCGTTCAGTGCAGCGATCTTCTTTTCCAAGTGATCCGCAACAAACGGTCCTTTTTTTATTGATCTGGACACTCTTGTTTCCCCTTCCTTCCATTACTTGCGTCGATTGACGATCATCCGATTGGATGCTTTTTTCTTATTACGCGTCTTCACGCCGTAAGCCGGTTTACCCCACGGAGTAACTGGACGTTTACGTCCGACCGGGGACTTACCTTCACCACCGCCATGCGGATGGTCGTTCGGGTTCATGACAACGCCGCGGTTCGCCGGGCGTTTGCCTAACCAGCGATTACGGCCGGCTTTACCGATGGTGATGTTTTCGTGTTCGGCATTGCCTACGACACCAACAGTCGCACGGCAGTTTACCAAGACACGACGAACTTCGCCGCTCGGCAGACGCAACAATGCGTATTTGCCTTCTTTCGCCATCAGCTGAGCCGAGGCGCCGGCGCTGCGAACCATCTGGCCGCCTTTGCCGATTTTCAGTTCCACGTTGTGGACCTGGGTACCGATCGGGATATTCACCAACGGCAATGCGTTGCCTACTTTGATATCGGATTCCGGTCCGCTTTCCACTATGTCGCCGACTTTCAAGCCCTGCGGCGCCAAGATGTAACGTTTTTCACCGTCCGCATAGTTCAACAGAGCGATGAAGCAGGTGCGGTTCGGATCGTATTCGATCGCCGCAACTTTTGCCGGTACATTGTCTTTCGTGCGTTTGAAGTCAATCAAACGATACCGACGTTTATGGCCGCCGCCCTGATGGCGAACGGTCATCTTTCCCGTATTGTTTCGGCCGCCTTTTCTGGTCACCGGCGCCAGAAGCGATTTTTCCGGTTCCGCTTTGGTGACTCCGTCGAAGGCCGATACGGTCATAAACCGACGCCCGGGGGTGTACGGTTTGAATGATTTGTAAGCCATTATAGTGCCTCCTTAAATCAGACGCTTACACGCCTTCGAACAATTCGATCGTTTCGCCTTCTTTAAGCGTGACGATTGCTTTTTTCCAATCGCTGCGCTTACCTTCGAAACGGCCCATGCGTTTTTTCTTGCCTTCCATACGCATGGTGCTTACCGCGGCGACTTTCACATTGAAAATTTCTTCGACTGCATCACGGATCTGGTATTTGTTGGCATTGAGAGGCACTTTGAAGGTGTATTTACCTTCCGCCATTAATGCCGTAGATTTTTCCGTAACAATCGGTTTAATTAAAATATCGCGTGCATCCATTATGCCAGCACCTCCTCGAGCTGTTTGACAGCGCCCTCGGTGATGAAGAGTTTAGTGTAATGCACGATATCATAGATATTGAGTGCGGTGACAGGCATCGCCTTGACGCCTTGAATGTTGCGTGCGCAACGTTCTAAAATGGCGTCCCCCTCCGTAATGATGAGCGCTTTATCGTTGCCGATTTCAAAGTTATTGAGCAGGTTCAATACTTCTTTTGTTTTCGGCTGCGCTAATTCGATCTCGTTGATAACAAATACGTCATCGTTAGCGACTTTGTGGCTCAACGCGGATTTGATCGCTAAGCGTCTTTGTTTCCGCGGCATCGCTTTCACGTAGCTACGCGGCTGCGGTCCGAAGATGGTACCGCCGCCAACCCACAACGGGGAACGGATGCTACCTACACGTGCCCGGCCGGTTCCTTTTTGACGCCACGGTTTTTTACCGCCGCCGCGAACCATGCCGCGCGTTTTTGTCGCGTGCGTACCTAAGCGTTCATTCGCCTGCTGGCGTACGATCGCCGCATGGATTACCGCTTCGTTGTAATCCACAGCAAATACGCTGTCCTGCAATTCTATTTCGCCGGCTTTCGCGCCGGTCATTTCATAGAGTGTTACTTTCGGCATTTATATATCCTCCCTTCCGACTTATTTGTTCGGTTTCACTGTGCTGCGAACCATAACTAAACTTCCCTTGGCTCCGGGGATACCGCCTTTGATCAGGATGATGTTGCGATCGGTGTCCACACGGACCACTTCCAGACGCTGCACAGTCGTTTGAATACCGCCCATTTGTCCCGGGAGTTTTTTACCTTTTAATACAATACCGCCGCCACCGGATGTCATGGCTCCCATGGAACCCGGTTCGCGGTGCGATTTGGAGCCGTGAGATTCCGGTCCACGCGAAAAGTTATGGCGTTTGATGCCACCAGCGAAGCCTTTGCCTTTGCTGGTACCAATCACGTCCACCAGATCTCCCGCTGCGAATATATCCGCTGCCAGAGTTTGGCCGACCGTATAATCGCCTGCTTCTTGTAAGCGCAGTTCACGGAGATATTTGACCGGGGTAACGCCCGCTTTGTCAAACTGACCCTGCATCGGTTTGGTCAAATGTTTTTCTTTGATGTCGCCGTAACCCAGCTGAATCGCCTGATAGCCATCGGTTTCATCAGTCTTTACGCGTACAACAACGCTCGGTGTCGCTTCGACAACAGTCACCGGAACGAGCTGTCCTGCTTCAGTGAAGACTTGCGTCATTCCTAACTTTTTTCCCAAAATAGCTTTCGACATGTTCGCACCTCCTTTTATAATTTGATTTCAATATTGACGCCGGCCGGGAGTTCCAGCCGCATCAACGCGTCCGCCGTTTTGCTCGACGGTTCCAAAATATCGATCAGGCGCTTATGAGTGCGCATCTCGAATTGTTCGCGGCTGTCTTTATTAACGTGCGGCGAACGTAAAATAGTATAGATTGCTTTTTCCGTCGGCAACGGGATCGGCCCCGAAACGATCGCACCGGTACGGTGAGCGGCTTCGACAATTTTCGCAGCGCTCTGATCCAATGCTTTGTGATCGTAGGCTTTTAAGCGAATCCGAATTTTCTGTTCTTTCGACATAACTGTTTCCTCCCAGCGTCCATTTCTCTGAATGGGCTAACTCCATAGGAATTTCCCCGCCACAGGCGGGCCACCTCCTACTTCTTAGTTGGGCCGGCAAGAGAGCGGTTACCTCAACCGCTCTTCGCCTGCTCTTGTAAACTTATTTTTCAATCGCGCTGACAACGC
>USPU01000070.1 GCA_900556745.1 uncultured Veillonellaceae bacterium | reverse complement strand
CGTACAGATGACGAACATCGGAATATTCAACGCCGAATCGATGAATTGTTGCAGACAATTCGTTTCATCCTCGGTGACGATCACGACCGCCGCCGAAGTTAAATCCACCTCGAAATTTTCGATGACATCTTCTAAAAAAAGAACTTCACGATCGGAAAGCAAGTCAAAGCATTCGTATGCTGCTTTGCTACAGATGACGTTTAATAGTGCCATAAGACAATCCTCCTGTTCATTTTTTACCATGGCATCGACTGCGCGCTTAATCGATACCTATTGTCCTCACTGTCAGTATAGGCGGGTCGGCGCGTTTTGAATAATACAGCAAATCTATAAGTCAACCCTTCACTTATAAAAAAAGAAGCCCCGAGCGCGAGGCCGCGGGGGTTCTTTATAAGCAAATTTTTTCGCAATTTTCAGTTTTTGTTAACTTTTGTTTGCTTCCAATTATACTTTATCTTTATTATAAAGATAGTATAAATTATATTTTTTTCGCTTTTATCTTCTTTGGGCGGCTCTTACGGAAAGCGTTACGCTTTCTTTTTGCCGGCGGTATTCACGACTTTAACGATCTCGTATTCGAGTACCTGCTCCGGCGCCTGCACCGTTACTTTATCTTTGGCTTTCTTACCGATCAGCGCTTTGCCGACGGGGGATTCGTTGGAAATTTTATCTTCAAACGGATCCGCTTCCGCGGAGCCTACGATCGTGTATTCCAGCGTTTCTCCGTTTTGGTCTTTGATCGTGACGACCGAGCCGAGCGATACTTTCTTGCCTTTCGGGTTGGCGATAATCACCGCGTTGCGGATGCGTTCTTCCAGTTCGGCGATCCGACCTTCGACAAACGCCTGCTGATTTTTGGCGTCTTCATATTCCGAGTTTTCACTTAAATCCCCGAGAGCGATGGCTTCCTTCAGTCGTTCCGCCACTTCCAAACGGGTTTTTGATTTTAATTGAGCGAGCTCCTCTTTCATTTCTTCCAAGAAAGCAGCGCTGACTTCCGTTGCCTGCGTCATATCTTCCAAAACTCCTCACTTATATAAATAAATACCATTAAGAAAAACAATATTATTTGAATTATACCACAGTACACCGACTGAGTCCACGCACATTTATGCGCTACAGCGCGGCAAAGGAAAGCGCTTTCGCCAGGAGTTCATCCCAGCGCGCGAGCGTTTCCGCCTGCATCAATTCCCGTCGTAAAGAGGCGGAGTTGCGCAAGCCGCGCAAGTAGCCGATCGCATGCGTGCGCATTTGCCGAACGGCGACCGCTTCTCCTTTTTCTTCGGCGAGCATATGCAAGTGCCGACGACACATGGTCAGGCGTTCCGTTGCCGTCGGCGGCGCGACGACTGCACCGGTCGCCAGATAGGTCGTGACTTCATGAAAAACAAACGGGTTGCCCATGGCGGCGCGACCGATAGCGACGCCGGCCGCATTGGTTTCCGCAAGCAGACGGGCCGCGCTCGGCCCGTCGACCACATCGCCGTTTCCCCAGACGGGAATTTCGACGGCGGCGACGACTTCGGCGATCGCCTGCCAGTCCGCTTGGCCGCTGTAGCCCTGTTCGCGCGTGCGCCCGTGCACGGTGAGTGCGGCGGCGCCGGCGGCGGCCAGCGCGCGCGCCACCGTCACGGCGTTGCGGGAATCATCATCCCAGCCAAGACGAATTTTCGCCGTGACCGGCACGTCCACAGCGTCCGCCATCGCGGCGATGCAGGCGGCCGCTTGCGGCACGGCACGCAGGAGCGCCGAACCGTCGCCGTTTTTGACGACTTTCGCGACGGGACAGCCCATGTTGAGGTCAATGATATCCGCGCCCGCTTGCGCGACGATTTGCGCCGCTTGCGCCAATTCGTCCGGAACGTGTCCGAAGATCTGCACCGCGACCGGATGCTCATCTTCCGCCAGCGCCAACATGCGCAGTGTTTTTTCATTATGATATAAAAGTCCTTTGGCGCTGATCATTTCCGTACAAACGAAACCGACGCCCTGCGCCGTCGCAAGTCGTCGGTACGTCTGATCGCAAACGCCCGCCATCGGCGCGAGCGCCACGCAGTTGCGCAACGTCACGCCGCCGATAGCGGGGGTGTTATTTGTTGCGTTCATATAAGAGTAAAAGCCCTTCCAAAGTCAACATCGGCGCGACATAGTCGATCGTCTGCGATTCGCCCGCGATCAACGCCGCCCAACCGCCGGTGGCTACGACCGCCGCACCATCGCCCAGTTCCTGCTTCATGCGATTGACGATGCCGTCCACCTGACCGACATAACCGTAGAAAACGCCGGCCTGCATGCTGGCAATCGTATTTTTGCAGATGACACTTTCCGTTTTCTTGAGTTCGATACGCGGCAACTTCGCGGCGCGCTGGAACAGCGCTTCCATCGAAATGCCGACGCCGGGAGCAATCGCGCCGCCCAAGTAATCGCCTTTTTCCGAAATGGCGCAATAGGTCGTCGCCGTACCGAAATCGATGAGCACCAACGGTCCGCCGAAGCGTTCGTACGCCGCGACCGCGTTGACGATACGGTCGGCGCCAACTTCCCGCGGATTTTCATATTTAATATTCATGCCGGTTTTCGTGCCCGGACCGACAAATGTCGCTTGCACGTTAAAATAGCGCTGCGCCATCCGTTCCAATGTCGGATTGACCGGCGGCACAACGGACGATACCATGATCGCTTTCACATCCGTCATTTTGACCTTGTTGTAATGGAATAAGTTACCGATTAATACGCCGTATTCATCGGTCGTCCGAAAACGATCCGTAGAAATCCGCCACGAATCCTTGAGCTCGTGGCCTTCAAATACGCCGAGTACGATATTCGTATTGCCGACGTCCATGACAAGTAGCATAGGTTTCTCCTTTACTGTGCCGCTTCATCTTTGTAGCGAATCGAAACTTCGCCCGCCAGTACGCGTTCAACGCCGTGATCCGTTTCCACCAAGAGGCAGCCGTCGGAATCGATATCGATCGCTTTACCGCTGTAGGTGTAACCCGGTGTGATGACATTGATATCCCGACCGAGCGTCACCGAATATTTGCGCCATTCGTCAAGAATATTAGCGAAGCCGTTCGTTTCCACTTCCGCATACAGGGTTTCAAGCTCCATCAAAATCAAATTAAGCAATTCTTTACGCGGAATACGTACGCCTTCCAGCAAAAACGAAGTCGCTTTATCCCGCAGGTCTTCCGGTAAATCGACACGGGCGACATCGGTATTGATGCCCATCCCCATGACGATGTAATTGATCTCTTCCATCGTCGCGTCCATTTCCGTCAGGATGCCGACGATTTTGCGACGTTTCACCAGCAAATCATTCGGCCATTTGATACCCGCTTCGGTAAGACCCGCCTGATGGAACGCGCGCACCAGCGCGACGGCGGCCAGCAACGTGCACTTCGACGCTTCGAGCGGCGAAAAATGCGGCCGCAAAATCAGCGAGAACCAAATCCCTTTGGCATAGGGGGAAAACCACGCGCGCTGCAGACGACCACGACCGCCGGTCTGCTCTTCGGCGACCACAATCGTTCCTTCCGGCGCGCCGCGCCGCGCTTCTTCCTTGGCGATAGCGTTCGTGGAGGGCGCGGT
>USPU01000069.1 GCA_900556745.1 uncultured Veillonellaceae bacterium | reverse complement strand
GGCTGAAACCGGACACGGATCGACCGGAGATGTTGACGGCGTTGCCGCATCTTTACTTGGGCGGCAACCGTTACCAAATTCAAAGTGCGCGTTTTCATAAACAAATGCTGATTGTGCAGTTCAAAGGCATCGCTGACCGCAATGCGGCCGATGCGTTAATCGGCCTTTGGGCGGAGCTTCCTCGCGAAGAACTGCCGCCGCGCGCGCAAGGACAATTTTATATTGTCGATTTGGTCGGCATGGAAGTCGTCACCGAAAACGGCACCGTGCTCGGTACCTTGCAGGAGGTTTTACAGCCGGGAGCCAACGACGTGTTTGTCGTGCGCGGTGAACGTGAAGAAATTCTCGTTCCGGCGCTGAAACGCGTTGTGAGTGACATCGATCTCGATGCCAAACGACTCACGGTGACCGACGAGTTCTGGGCGAACTATCATGAAAATTGATATTGTCACGCTCTTTCCGGAATTTGCCGATGCTTTTTTTTCTCATAGCATTATTTCGCGAGCCCGCCAAGCGGGCTATTTGACGTTAGGTACAGTCAATCCGCGCGATTTTACGGATAATAAATTCCGGCACGTCGATGATACGCCATACGGCGGCGGCAACGGCATGCTGCTGCAAGCCGAGCCGATCTTTAAAGCGGTCGAGAGCGTCTTACCGCAAAAAACGCCTGACGCCCGCGTGATTTTACTCAGTCCGACCGGCGCGCCTTTTACGCAAAAAAAAGCGAGCGAATTGACACAATACGAGCACTTGGTACTTGTTTGCGGTCATTATGAAGGCATTGACGCGCGCGTGGAAGATCACCTGGTCGACGAAAGCATTTCCATTGGCGACTACGTGCTCACGGGCGGAGAATTGCCCGCGTTCATTGTGGCGGACGCCGTGGCGCGTTTGCTGCCGGGAGTTCTCGGCACGCACGCCAGCGCGTTTGATGAATCGTTCATCGAGGGCACGTTGGAATATCCGCAGTATACGAAGCCGGCGGAATTTCGCGGGTATAAAGTACCGGAAATATTGCTGTCGGGTCATCACGCCAATATCGCGCGGTGGCGTCGCAAGCAATCATTGTTGCGCACGCGTGAGCGCCGTCCCGATTTATGGCGAAAACTGGTATTAAGCGATACCGACCGAAAATTACTGGCAGAGGAAGATACTTGATGGCGCATTTTTCTATCGGACTTGTCCATTATCCTATTTATAATAAACACGGCGACATCATCACAACGGCGCTGACCAACTATGATATTCACGACTTGGCGCGGTCGGCGACGACGTACGGCGTGGAAAATTATTATATTATCCATCCGAACTTCGCCCAGCGCAAGCTGGCCGAGGAAATCATGGAGCATTGGCAGACCGGGTTCGGCAGTACCTATAATCCGGATCGCAAAGATGCCTTCGCTCATGTTAAGCTTCGTGAAAATCTCGCGCAAGTACGGGAAGAAATTCATCGCGAAACGGGGCATCCGCCGCAAATCATCACCACGGATGCGCGCACTTACCCCAATACCGTCACATACCGGCAGGTACGGGAATGGTTGCAAACCACCGACAACTCATACTTGCTGCTTTTCGGTACGGGGTACGGCATGACGAAAGAAGCCATGCAATCGTTCGATTATATTTTAGAGCCGATTTACGGCGCCGGCGCTTACAATCATTTGAGCGTACGGTCCGCGGCCGCCATCATGTTGGACCGCCTTTGCGGAACCGAATGGTGGCAAGCATAAGGGGGAATTTTCATGTCCGGACACTCTAAATGGTCCAACATTAAACATAAAAAAGGTAAAAACGACGCCATTCGCGCTAAAATTACGACGAAAATCGGTAAGGAAATTACCGTAGCCGCTCGCTTGGGCGGCGCCGATCCGACCGGTAACATGCGTTTGAAACTCGCCTTGCAGAAGGCGCGTGAAAACAACGTTCCGAAAGACAACATTCAGCGCGCCATCCAGAAAGGGATCGGCGCAACCGACGGCGGCGACTACGAAGAAATTACCTACGAAGGTTACGGCCCGTCCGGCGTTGCTCTTGTAGTCGAAGTCATGACCGATAATCGCAACCGCGCGGCGGCTGACGTGCGCCATGCCTTTTCCAAGCACGGCGGCAACCTCGGTGAATCCGGCAGCGTCACCTGGATGTTTAAACGTAAAGGCGTGTTCGTTCTCCCGGGCGATGCCGGGGATGAGGAAGAACTCATGATGATGGCGCTTGACGCCGGCGCGGAAGACTTCAAAAACGATGATGACGACTATGAAGTATTGACGACTCCGGAAAATTACGATGCCGTCGAAAAAGCATTCCAAGACGCCGATATCGAAATGACGATCAGCAAAATCACCATGGTGCCCGACACCACCATTGCCTTAGACGGCGATGACGCCCGCAAAATGCAAAATCTGCTGGACGCGTTGGATGATCTTGACGATGTCAAAGACGTTTACAGCAACGCGGAACTTCCCGACGACGAAGAGGAAGAATGATAGAAGCAAAAAAGACGATGCGAACGCATCGTCTTTTTTATTTTGAAAAACAGCTTGATAACTATAGTAAAGCGCGTCAAGATACGAAAATAAAATGCAAGCACTAAAAAAACACTCCGAAGAGTGCTTTTAGTCTACATAGGTAGAGCCCCGAAGGGCGATGCGGATAAATTTTTATTTGTACTCATAGTACCATGCATATAAAACAGTTGAAAGGCAAAAAAATGAAGATGCTGGTCAGGAAGAAAAGTATCTTCACTTTATCAGATGAGAAAATGTATGTACACGGGAAAATCTATCGACCAACTTTCCTTATTGTGTGATACCGACAATAGCATCTGCGCTACGTACCCTATCTGCCCGGGGCGTACACTTCAAAGGGACGTTTTGACAATACCGTACTATGCAGGTAGTTGGTAATAGCATATGTCGAGTATTGCTTGTTCCGCTCGCAACCGATTTCGTGTGCAGCTTTGACGAGAATACAATTGAGTTTGGAAATAAAAGCATACAAAAGCTATTGAAAATCATTTTCATAAATGGTAAAATACGTAGTCAGCATTAGCAATGGTGATAGTGGCGGCCAAATTGAAAACTGAAGAAAGGAATGTGGTGGAATGACAAGGAAGACACAAGTTGCATTGACTTATGCTGTTTTGATGCAATTGTTAGCAGCTGCCGGTGCAGGCGTGGGTGCACAGTCGGCAGGTGTCGTCGGCGAGCATATTTATGTGCTGCCGACGGTGGTGGTGGAGGGAACTTCGCTGTGGGAAGATGAGGTGAAGTTCTCACCGCAGAGTATGACGGTCATTACCCAGGAGGAGATCGAGCGCAAGCAGGCAAAGTCAGTCGAGGAGATTATTTTTCACGAGACGGGCATGACACGCAATACGGATGCAATGGGACGTGTCACGTTGTCCGTGCGCGGGGCGGAACCGCGTCATACATTGATTTTGGTGGACGGTCATCCGGTGATGGGTGATCTGGCAAAATACGGCGGCCAGGCGGATGAATTGATGCGATTGGGCACGGAAAATGTCGAGCGGATTGAGATCATTCGCGGGGCGGCGAGTGCCCGTTACGGGGCGGATGCGATCGGCGGTGTGGTGAATATTATCA
>USPU01000068.1 GCA_900556745.1 uncultured Veillonellaceae bacterium | reverse complement strand
ATCATCGCCAGACCGCACACGCCCGGGATGCCCAAGAGCGGACGCAGTAACGGCGAAAGCATTTTTTGAGCGACCTTCAAGCCGCCGTAGCCTTCGACCACATGGATGAGAGCGATCGCGAAAATCAAAGCCGGAAGCAACGTCAGCGCAAACACAAAACCGTCGCGCGCGCCGGTACCGCCGGAACCGCGGAACGAGGCCATCTTACCGGCCGCCGTTTCCCATGTACCGAAACTGCCGTTCAGGACGGAAAAGTCAAACACTTTCCACCAGCCGGCCGCCTCGGCGAAAAGGCCGGAGAAAAACAGCAAGGCTCCGAAAAATGCCACATAGCCTCCCCAAGTAATCGCGGGGCCCTCTTCTTGAGGCGTCGCCGGCCGGGGGGCAGGGTTTGTCACTACAGGATCCGTCGCAGTGGCGTCAGGACGAATATCTTCTTGGTGAAGTTCGGTATCGCGAACTTCTTCATTTGTTTGAGCCATACTGGCCTCCTTTTAATTTATTTAGTCCATTGTACACAAACAAAAATCCATTTGCAATATACTTTTTATTTTTTCTCAATAAAGTGTCTGTATTTTGCTAAAAATGCTGTGGTATACTGCAAATAGAAATGATCAGGGAGGGAAAAACCATGACGCAACCTATCGTAATGATTACCGGCGCGAGTTCGGGCATAGGCCTGGCTACCGCCGAACTTTTAGCGCAAAAAAAATATGAATTAATTCTGCTCGCTAGACGCACCGAACCGATGGTGCAGGCGGCCGCCGTGTGGGAAGAGAAATATGGCGCGAAAGCGCATGTTTTTCCGCTGGACGTGACCAAGCGCTCTATGGTGGAACGTGTCTGTCAACAACTTGTGGAAGAGGGTCTTGTGCCCGACGTTTTGATCAATAACGCCGGCCTGGCGAGAGAATTGAAGCCTTATGCGGAAAATGATCTCGATGATGTCGATGAGGTGGTCAATACAAATGTGAAAGGTTTATTGTACGTGACGAGAGCGATGCTGCCCGCGATGATCGAGCGCGGCCAAGGTCATATCGTGAACCTCGGCTCGACCGCGGGGCAAGGCGCGTACGCCGGCGGCGCCGTGTACTGCGCCACAAAAGCCGCCGTCAAAATGCTCGGCGATGCGATTCGTATTGAAACGATCGCCACCGACATCAAAGTGACGACGATCATGCCCGGCATTGTCGAAACACCATTTTCGGAAGTCCGGTTCAAAGGAGACAGCGACCGCGCGGCGGCTGTCTATGCCGGTGTGGAAGCGTTGACGCCGGGTGATATCGCTGAAATTATTGCGTTCGTTATTTCCCGACCGCGACGCGTGCAGATCAGCGATGTGACGATCTTAGCGAACCAACAGGCGACCGGATCGATGATTCACAAAAGCAAATAAAACAATAAAAAAACACCGCTCAAGGCGGTGTTTTTTGTTTTTAGTGCTGTCTTTTGGTCCAATGTACGAATGCATACGGCACGAGCAACACAATGGCAATTGTCAGTGCGGGAATTACATAGGCGGCGTACGGAATATAGGCCGTAAGATATGGTCCGACGATGCCGTCATGCAACAGCATAACGCCCGAGGTATGACCGAGGATCGCAGCCCCGAGTGGAATCAGCAGCGGGAAGCGTTCCATAAAAAGGGCGATCAGTTTACTGCCGCCGATAATCAGTGGGATACTGATGAGCAAACCGATAATGACGAGCAGCGGATCACCTTGCGCCGCGCCCGCGACGGCCAACACATTATCCAAGCTCATGACCACGTCGGCAATGATGATCGTACGCACAGCCGAACCGAGCGAAGCGACCTTTTTCACGCCGGTCGATGAATTTTCCTGCGGTAGCAAGAGTTTGATCGCGATCGGAATTAAAATCAACGCGCCGATGGCCTGCAAAAGAGGCACCGTCAGCAACTTGACCGCGACTAAAGTTAGCGATGCCCGTACCAGGATCGCGCCGGCTGCGCCGATAATGATGGCTTTGTTTTGCAAACGCGCCGGCAATTGCCGCGCCGCCATCGCGATGACGACCGCGTTATCGCCGGCCAATACTAAATCTAAAACAATAATGGACGCGACGGAGAGCCAAAATTGTAGTGTTAAAATTTCCAATACCAAAACCTCACTTAAAAATTATTTTTTCTCGTTATTCGTCTTGTCTGCGACAATATCGGCGTCTTTTTCCGCGGCATTTTTACTCAGCAGGCGCGGTAAACCGAGAATGAACAGAATGGTCGCGGCGGGAACGAAGTATTCCATGAGCGGTGAAATATTGAGCAGGTAGCGACCGACGATCGGATCGTGCACGAGCATCGTACCGGCCGCGTAACCGAGCAAGGCCGCCCCCGCGGGCACCAGGATCGGATATTGATCCATCAGTCGGGCGATCATTTGACTGCCCCAAACGACCAACGGGATACTGACCAAAAGACCGATCATTACGAGAACGATATTCCCTTGGGCAACGCCTGCGATGGCAAGCACATTATCGATTCCCATCGCGACATCGGCCACGATAATCGTACGAATCGCGCCGCCGAGTGACGTGGCGGCGACGACCGCATCGGAATCTTTGCCCGTCTGATGCAACAGCTTGATCGCGATCGGAATTAAGATCAGACCGCCGATGGCCTGAATCAGGGGCACACCCAATAACCATGTGGCGATTACGGTCATCAGCGCGCGAACGATGATCGCGCCGGCCGTACCGATAAAAATCGCCCGTTTCTGTAAATGCGGCGGCAATTGGCGAGCCGCCATCGCAATCACGACCGCGTTATCGCCTGCGAGCACCAAATCCAAAAGGATGATGGATCCGAGGGAAAGCAAAAATGAAGGGGATAAAAAATCCATGACACTACCTTTCCAGTCTAATATGAGACGTTTTAACATAAAGAAAGAGACTTTTATCTTGCATGTTGCAAGTAAAAGTCTCACTTCATCCTGCGGATGGTCGCGCCAGCTTTTTTATCAGCAGGGGTGTTGACGACGACAAATTAGTTACTCCCTTTTACGGAAGTTATTATACCAAATATAAAAAGATGTTATCAAGGCAAGCCTCTAAAAGCCCTAAAAAGGGGCTTTTTCTATTCGTTTTAAAAGTGAAAAATAAATTTCATAAAGTACTATGCAAAGAGGAGGATAGGTGTTAAAATAAATGCGCCGAAGAGAAAAGTAGAGCAAAATATGATTTATTCATACATATCATTACCTATCGTTATCTATCGATAATAAATAAACTATATTATTGATAAAATAGTTGACAAAATAGTTGACAAAATAGTTGACAAAATAGTTGACAAAATGAAACGAATTTGCGGTTGGTTCGAAGGACTTGAATCGTAACGTTCCACGGTATATTCAAAGCGAGGTGAGTACATTGGCAAAGGTAATGAAAAAAATGAATGTGTGGCAGCTGACCATGTTGACTGCCGCGAATATGTTGGGAGCGGGGATCATTATGCTTCCTACCAAGCTCGCCCGGGTGGGGACCATTTCCGTTCTCTCATGGTTGGTGACCGCAGTCGGCTCATTGCTTTTGGCGCACATTTTTGCCCAGTGCGGCATGTTCACTCGGCATAGTGGCGGCATGGGAGGTTATGCCGCGTATCGTTTCGGCTTGCCCGGTTATTTCATGACAAATTTCGCATATTCGGTTTCACTTATTATTGCCAATGTGGCGATTGCCGTATCGGCCGTCGGGTATGGAGCCACGCTTTTCGGCTGGCACCCGCATCCCGGCCAAATTGCCGCCGCTACC
>USPU01000067.1 GCA_900556745.1 uncultured Veillonellaceae bacterium | reverse complement strand
GCCGTATTTTGACGGCACCTTCTGCGTCGCGCACAATGCTAAATTCGACACGGAAGTTTTGCGCGCGTCACTTTCCTACTACGGACTGACGCTGCCCTCTTTTCAATACGGCGACACCGTCACGCTCGCGCGGCGCGTGTGGCCCGATCTGCCGTCGTACGCGCTAAATCGCGTCGGTGACTTCCTCGGTCTGACATTTCATCATCACCGCGCCGATGAAGACGCACTGATCTGCGGTGAAATCGTCCGTCACGCGTTGCGAGAAACAAAGCATACTGACGCCTTCGCCATGTTCCGAGAACTCGGTCTCGGCCCGCACGCTTTCTTAGGCGAAGCCGGCTGGTCGCAAGGCGCGCTATTCTGACCTTCTGCGCATACGCAAAGACAGTTTTGATGTATTTACGTAAATCGCATTTTTTGATAAGGAGTTTTTATGCCCACACCGACGCCGCTCGCGCGGTACACCTGGTCGTACGGTCAAGGGCACGCCACACTCAGCGCGTCCGAAAACGGTTTGATCGCTTTCACGCCGGCCGCGGCGCTCGCCGCGCGCGCGCATTGGGAAGCTCCCGCCGAACAATTTGATATCGCCGGTTGCGGTTTCGGCATCGAGCAGGCGACCAACTGGCTCGACACCGCGCTCTTGCAAATCGACGAATACCTCGCCGGTACGCGCCAACATTTCATCGTGCCCTTTGACCTTGCCGGCACCGAATTTGATCGGGCGGTCTGGCGCTTGCTGCAGGAAATTCCTTACGGCGAAACCGTCACCTACGGTCGCGTCGCGCAAGCGCTCGGTCGTCCCGGCGCCGCTCGCGCCGTCGCTAACGCCTGCGGCCGCAATCCCCTGCCGCTCTTCATCCCCTGCCACCGCGTCGTCGCGCAAAACGGGCCCGGCGGCTACCATGACAGCGAAGGCGTACAAACGAAATTATTTTTACTGCGCCATGAAGGCGTGCGCATATGAAAAGCATTTTCCGATATCGGAAAGTGCTTTTTTGCTTTTGGTTCTAGTATTTCTTTATATGCTAATACAATAAAAGCCACGGCTTTTTACCGTGGCTTTTCGTTTTCCCAAATCGCAAGGACTGTTTTTCTCCGCGATACGGTCATGATTTCGCGAATTATCTATGCCTCGCGAATTATTTTTTATGCGCGGCGGAAGCGACGGTGTCGAGTCCCTGATACATGCGGAAATATTCGACGAAGAGTTCGACGACGGTGCCGGCGTAACGCTTATCCTGCCAAACGAGCGCGGCGCGCCAGGCAAGGTCGGTGTCGACGAGCGGTCGATCGACGAGATTCGGATACAGTTGCGGCACGAATCGCCCGAGCGGTTCAGGCAGTAAGGTGACGCCGACATTCGCATCGGCAAAGGCCGCGAGCAAACTCCATTCATAGGCCTGAATGGCGATTTGCGGCCGCATTTCACGCGCCTGAAAATTACGAATAAGATTACGATACAAAGTGGTTTCATTCGTAAACGTACTGAGTTTGGTCGTGGCGAGATCCTCAATGGTAAGCGCCTCTTTGGACGCGAGCGGATGGTCTTTGTGCAAAAACGCATGTACTTCTTCGCGCGGCAAAAACAGCGTCTCATGATCGCCGTTAATCGTCGGAACGATGCAAAAACCGCAATGCACCGCACCGCTTTCCAGCAGTTCTTCCACGACCGCCGTCGGACGTTCGACGAGTTCGATGGCGAGATACGGATACGCGGCGGAAAAATCGCGCAGCAGTTCCGGCAGATAAATCGTGCCGACCATCGGCGCGACGCCGAGGACGATTTTTCCCTGACGGCGCAACTCCGGCGAGACGATATCCGCCTCCAGCCGATAGTATTGGTCGAGAAATTCTTCCACTTTCGGCAGGATGACTTCGCCCGCATCGGTCAGCGCGATCGTCTTACCCTGGCGATGAAAAAGTTGCACGCCCCAACGCTCTTCCAACGCGCGGATAGCTTTGGAAATCGACAGCTGACTGATGTGCAGACTTTGCGAGGCGCGCGTGAAAGATTTCCAGTGTGCGACTTCGCTGAAGTATTGTAAATGCAACAACTCCATGAGCTTCCCCTTTACTTTTACCGATGAAGAGAGTAGAATAAATCTGTTATTTTCTTTGGACTTAACAGGCCTTTGCGCCTCATTGTTCTTATTTTACTATATATTTACCATTTTAGGAGAATTTTATGTGGTGGTTTAGGGCCGCTTGGCAAATCGTCCTTTTGAGCGGCATTTTTTATTTGAGTGAACGAATCGTACGCACGATCGGCATGCCGGTACCCGGCGCGCTCTTGGGCATGGCGCTGCTGTTCATCGCGCTCCAATGCAAAATCGTGCGCCTGGAATGGGTGGAAGACGGCGCGGATCTTTTAATTCGCGATCTGCTGCTGTTTTTTATTCCACCGGCCGTCGGCATCATGCAGTATACCGATTTGTTCGGTGTGCTCGGCTCGAAATTGATCAGCGCGGTGGCGATCAGCATTCTGATCGTGCTGTGGATCATTTCGCTCTGCACGGTGCTGGTGATGCGCGCGCGACGTAAAGGATGGAAACGGTTATGATAGCGATTGTACTTTCCCTATGCGGGACGCTGGCGGCGTACTACCTGTTCAAGGCGTTGTACCTGCGCACGGGTTCGCTTTGGTTCATGCCGCTCGTCTTATGTCCGATCGCGATTGTCGCGTTGCTGCTTTTTGCGGGCGTGCCGTATGAGGAATACCGCGGCGGCGGTTCGATTCTGCAGTGGCTGTTGGGACCGGCGACGGTGGCATTCGCCGTACCGCTTTACCGGCAACAAAACTTAATCCGAAAATATCTGGCGGAGCTTTCGATTGTCGGCATCGTCGCGGCCATCACCGCAATCACGACGACGATGGGCATCGTGCATCTCTTCGGCGTGGATGAAAGCTACGTGCTGAGTCTCGCGCCGCGTTCCATCACAACGCCGTTGGCGATGAACGTCTCGGTGATGCTCGGCGGCAATGAAACGATCACGGCGGTGTTCGTCATTTTAACGGGTGTGATCGGCATGTTAATGACAGTTGCGATCATTCGGTTTTTGAATATTCATAATCCCTTACTGAAAGGTCTGCTCTTCGGCTTTACGGCGCACGGCACGGGCACGGCGCGCGCGTACGAAGAAAATGAAAAGGCCGGCGTCATGGCGTCGGTGGCGATGATTTTCATGGGTGTCATCACCGCCCTCATCGCGCCTTTTCTCGTTCCCTTACTCTTGCATATATTTTAAATTTTAACCGGCGCAAGCCGGTTTTTTATTTCCGCAAGCACATCCTATTTTATCTGAGAAATACAAACCGCTTAACGAATTGCGAACGATTTTATATTTCTTTTGTAAATTGTTCGATATTTATTGACAGTCTACCTTCCTACTGGTATTATGTGAAAGGGAAATAACAGAGAGCTCAAAAAAGTCCCCGCACTTTTTTGAGCTGTTTTTATGAGTAAGAAAGGAAGATTTCCTTGGCCGATTACGACGTGGTCATTATCGGCGCCGGACCCGCCGGAATTTTCACGGCGCTGGAACTGGCCGATACCGGACAAAAAGTCTTAATTCTGGAAAAAGGGCATGACATCGCCACGCGCGCGTCGCAAAACGCGGATCGCGCGACGCCGCTCGAAGAACGCCGCCGCAATATCGTTTGCGGCTGGGGCGGCGCCGGCGCGTTTTCCGACGGCAAGTTGACGCTGACGACGGAATACGGCGGCAACTTGGATGACTTCATGAGCAAGGCCGCCCTGCAAAAAGAGATCGACCATGTCGATGCCGTATACAGTCAATACGGCGGGGCGGATCGCAAAGTCTACGGCGATGAGCACGCGGAAGCGATCGCGC
>USPU01000066.1 GCA_900556745.1 uncultured Veillonellaceae bacterium | reverse complement strand
GCGTCGAGCCGCTGACGGACGCTTCGGCCTTGCCGCCGGAATACACGTCGGGGGGCGATTTTTACAATCTTGCGTATGATCCCGCGCCACCGACCGACTGGGATGAACGACCGGCAGCGCGGACGCTGCATCATGGCGATTTCGTGCGTCCGGATGACAATTTGATGCAAATTCTGACGGTGTATCCGGAGATGGGTCCGCTGTTTATGGAATACGGCATGCATTGCATCGGTTGCGTCATTTCCTACGACGAAAGTTTGTGGGAAGCGTGCCAGGTGCACGGCCTCGATATTTTTGAAATCATGGGCGAAATGAATGAATACCTGGCCGACAAACTCGGTAAGGAACTGATCACGGGAGAGACGCCGTTGCAGGAATTATTCACCATGTATCCGCAGACAGTGAGCGTACTGCAGGAATACGGCATTTCGTTGCCCGATGAAATGTCCACGACCTTGGGCGCGCTCGCGGCGGAGCACTCCGTCAGCGAAGCCGATCTTTTGGCGCAAATTCATCGTAAATTGCGCAAGGAGGTCTGATGGAAACCAATCGAGCAGCGCTTATTTACGCGCAGGCGGCCGCGAGTGACGGCCGGTTTCTGCGCTTGCACGAGGCGGCGCGACGCGTTTTCGGACAGGAAGCGGATCGGCGGTACGCGGAGGTCGTTTTGCAATACGGCAAACCGCAGACGCCGGACTACCGTTTGAAAGATTTGTTACCCGCCGATACAGACGACCTGACGCCGTTGGCGACAGTGACGCGCACGGCGCTTACGCGCGAGGCGGCATATATCGCCGCGCTTTATGATTTCGAGGTGGCGCCGGCATCGGAACTGACCGCCGGTATTTGGACGCGCGACGGCCAGCGGCAAGGCATGGACGCGCGACGAACGGCGATGTCGGTCGATACGGCGTTGCAAGCGGCACAGACGTTGACGCAAAGTCTGTGGGGGATCCCGACGTGGCCGCAGGAAGTCAACGTATTGGCGGCCAGTGACAAGCTTTTTGCCTGGGAAATGCCGTTGCCGTTTTTGCAGGATATTTGGCGGGACATCGAACTCGCGCAGGAGGAATGGTTGACGCTTTGGGCGCTGTGGTTGCGCGCGTACGTACACGCGCTCACGCCCGCGTGCCATTTCGTCGCGGACGAGACGACCTCACCGCAACGCTTCATCATCACGAAAGTAAAATAAGACAATAAAAAACACTCCGTACGGAGTGTTTTTTTGTGCTTAAAATTCGTACACCACATTGCCCAACACATGACCGATCGGTACCGGTCCGATGTAACGGCTGTCGCTGGAGTGGTTGCGGTTGTCGCCCATGACGAAGACCGTGCCCTCGGGAACGATAAACTCACCGTCTAAGTTAAATTTCATCGGTTCGTTGATGTACGGTTCGTTCAGCGCGCGGCCGTTGCGATACACATGCCCGTCGCGGAAACCGAGACGATCCCCCGGATGAGCGATAACGCGTTTGACCCAAATGTAGTTCGACGCATATGAGGAATCCACAAGCGACATGTAGTTGTACGCCGGTTCCGCGAAATCATCGCCCCAATCGCGCGGTCGTTGCGTGCGGCTGTCGATGATGACGATTTGTCCGTAGTCGGGCAGCTCCCGTAGCACGTGGCTGATTTTGGAAACCAATAAATACTGACCGTTATGCAGCGTCGGCACCATCGATTCGCCGGCGACGCGGGTCGGCACAAAAATAAAAATATGAATCAGCATGGCCAATGCCAATGCCACAATGATTGAATACACCCAATCCCATACTTCTTTCCAAAAATGATTCATACAGTCCTCCTCGCAGTTCATTCATTTATTTATTGTAGCAATTGCCTTTGGAACTGGCAAGAATAAAAGCGCGAACACGAAAATTTATCAGGTTACACTAATCATTCATAAAACGCAAATAGTATACAACATATATTCATTTCGTATATACGGTATTTTTGAAGTTTTTTTGTGATAGTATAGAAAACGTAATGTTTTTAGCAAAAGAAAGAGGAGAATACATGGAGCTGTTTCGCAAAAAGTCGTTGGGAATGTTTCAACATAATTTAGCGCAGAGTTCGCTGAAAAAAGGTTTGAACGCGATCGACATCACTCTGCTCGGTTTGGGCATCATTATCGGCACGGGCATCTTCGTGCTGACGGGTGTGGTCGCGGCGGACTATGCCGGTCCGGGCATCATGCTTTCCTTTATTTTGGCGGGGATCACCTGCGCGTTCGTCGCACTCGCGTATTCGGAACTGGCAGCGGCCTTGCCGGTGGCGGGCTCGGGCTACACGTACACGTACAGCACGCTCGGTGAAATCGTCGCGTGGCTCGTCGGCTGGGGACTGATTTTGGAATATTCCGTCGGTTCGGCGACAGTCGCGGTCGGTTGGAGCGCGTACCTGTCCGGCTTGTTGAAATCGACCGGTTTCCATTTGCCGCAGGCGCTGACGGCGGGACCGATGGAAGGCGGGCTGATCAATTTGCCGGCGATGCTCATTGTCGGTATTATCACCTTGCTTTTGATTCGCGGCACGAAAGAATCCGCGCGCGTCAATAAAATTCTCGTCTTCATCAAAGTCGCGGCGATTTTTATTTTCCTTTTCCTCGCGGCGCCGAGTGTGGAACCTGCCAACTGGGTACCGGTGTTGCCTTTCGGCTGGCACGGCGTTTCGGCTGGCACGGCGGTTATTTTCTTCTCGTACATCGGTTTTGACTGCATCGCTACCGCGGCGGAAGAAACGAATAATCCGAATCGCGACATGCCGATCGGCATCATCGCGTCGCTTTTGATCTGCACCTTGCTTTACATCGCGGTCAGCGCCGTCTTGACCGGCGTGGTTCCTTACAGCGAGTTGAATAACGCGGAACCGGTCGCCTACGTATTGCGCTATCTCGGCTATTCGTTCGGCTCGGCGCTGGTCGGCACCGGCGCGCTTTGCGGCCTTTCGACCGTTATTTTGGTATTCCTTTTTGCGCAAAGCCGTGTCTTTTTCGCCATGAGTCGTGACGGTCTGCTGCCGAAATCATTTTCCAAGGTAAACGCCAAAACCGGCACGCCGGTGGAAGTCACGTTGATCGTCGGCACGCTCGTTGCCGTCATGGCGGGCCTTACCCCGATTCACGTCATCGCGGAAATGACGAGCGCGGGCACGCTCTTCGCGTTTCTTTGCTCGTTGCTCGGCGTCATGCTCTTGCGGAAACGGCATCCGGAGTTGCCGCGCCCGTTCCGCTGTCCGGCGCTTTACCCGATGGCCACATTGGGCATCGTTTTCTGCGGCTACATTTTCAGCAATCTTTCCGTGCATACTTTCATGATGTTCGGCGGCTGGCTTTTCGCGGGACTGTTGATTTATTTATTCTACGGTCATAAGCACAGCGTGCTCTCCGTCGGCAGTGAAGCGCATCAGCGCTACCGCGCGCAAGTGGAAGACGCCGGCGTGACCACCGTGTCCGAATCGTAAATTCTTTTTCGCACGTAAAAACACCCCTCCGCGGAGGGGTGTTTTTACGTGGCGCGAGAGAAACCTATAAAAAAGCAAAAAATAAACAGCGTTTTTAGCATATCGAAACGCTTGAATATTAAAAACGGGCGTGCTATAATCAAACTATCTCATATAGATAAAATTCGAAATGCAGACAAGTATGCAGAAAGGATGGTATTGATGAAAGCAAAGTTGCAAAAGAAATACGATCTTTATATTGGCGGTGAATGGGTCGCGGCGGGTGATCAAGAACTGATTGCCGTACACAGCCCGATTGACGGTAAAGAACTGGCGAAAATCGCGGAAGCTACCGAAGCCGATGTGGAAAAAGCGGTTGTGGCGGCGCAGGAAGCCTTTGAAAGCTGGAAAAAAACCACGCCGCAGGAACGTCAGCAGGTACTGACGG
>USPU01000065.1 GCA_900556745.1 uncultured Veillonellaceae bacterium | reverse complement strand
CAGATTTATCATCGTCTATTTAGGAGATCATCAGACGGACCATAAGCTGGAGCTTACTTGGTTACGCGATCGGAAAGAACCGTACAATCTGGGCGACAACGAATTCCATTTGGCGTTTGTGACGGAAGATTATGAAGCCGCTCATGCCAAGCATAAAGCGATGGGCTGTATCTGTTATGAGAATCCTCAAATGGGTATTTATTTTATCGAAGATCCGGACCACTATTGGCTGGAAATCGTGCCGGCGAAAGACTGATGGACGAATTTACACAACGCACTTCATACTTACTGGGGACGGAAGGCGTCGATCGTTTGTCTCATGCCGCAGTGGCCGTGTTCGGCATCGGGGGTGTCGGTTCATATGCGGTGGAAGCACTGGCGCGCGCCGGCATCGGTCGTCTGGTGCTGATTGATCCCGACAGCGTTACGGTCAGTAATCGCAACCGACAATTACCGGCTTTAGTGTCGACACTGGGGAAATCAAAAGCGCAGGTGATGGCGGAACGCATCGCAGATATTAATCCGGCGTGCCAAGTGGAAGTGCGTGAAGAGTTTTACTTGCCCCGGGAGGAATCGTATCTGGCAACATTGCATGTTGATTATGTGATTGATGCGATTGATACAGTGACGGCGAAAGTGGGTCTTGCCCGCGAAGCACAAGCGTTGCATATACCTATCGTTGCGGCGATGGGCTTAGGTAATAAATTACATCCCGAACAAATTGAAGTGGCGGATATTTATGCCACCTCCGTGTGCCGCCTGGCACGCGTGATGCGTCGGGAATTAAAACAGGCAGGCGTCGCAAAATTGACCTGCGTATATTCTAAAGAGAAACCGATTGCGCCGCAGTATCCCGAAGGAGCGGAACAGGTTCCGGGGTCCGTTTCCTTTGTACCGCCGGTGGGTGGAATGATACTGGCAGGACTCGTGATTCGTGCGATTGCACAGAAAGAAGAGGAGTTACTATGAAAGCGATTATTACTCTTGAAAATAAAGCGGAAATTACGATTGAACTGTTTCCGAAAGAAGCGCCGGCCACGGTGAAAAATTTCGCGAAACTGGCCGGCGAAGGATTTTATGACGGTTTGATTTTTCATCGTGTGATTCCGGGGTTTGTCGCCCAGACGGGGTGTCCGAATGGCAACGGTACCGGCGGTCCAGGCTACACCATTCCTTGCGAAACCGAAAATAACCCCCATACGCATACGCGCGGGGCCGTATCGATGGCGCATCGCGGCAAAGATACGGGCGGCAGCCAATTCTTCATTTGCTTTGAACCGCAGCCGCATTTGAACGGCGTGCACACCGTGTTTGGTCAGGTAACGGACGGTATGGATACTGTAGATTCGATTTTACAAGGCGACCGGATGGAATCAATCCGGATCGTGGAAGAGTAAGAAGGAAAATAGGTGTCAATATATTCGTTACAAAAGCCCGACCAGCTCGATTTTAAAATTAATGGTCGGATTTGGTACGGGTATTCACAAGATTGGTATCAGGATGAATGGCGTCGACGCGCCGGTTGCGGTCCGACCACCGCGACATATTTAGCGGCGTACTGTCTGTATCGGGATGGCATTTGGAAGGATTTGCATACTACGAATGCGGTGTTAACGCAAATGAATCGGATTTGGGATTATGTGACACCGCGCCAAGGCGGACTTTTCAAAACACGCTGGTTGCGTGACGGCCTGGAAATGTTTTTTCAGGAAGCGGGCATGCAAAATTATCATGCCCGGATGCTCACGGTGTCGGTAGTCCCTCGTTTTCGTCCTTCAAGCGAAGAAGTATTGAATTTTATCAAGGCAGGCTTGGACTGCGATTCGCCGGTTGCGTTTTTGAATCGTCATCGCGGTAACCAAGAGACGATTGATTCGTGGCATTGGGTGCCGATTGTGCGTTTGGATACCGATCAGTCGACTGCCATTGCCGATGTTTATGATGAAGGCATCAAAAAAAGGTTTGCGCCGGCGGAATGGGCAAAAGACACCATGCTGGGCGGAGGCTTTGTGTATTTACAAAAAACAGAATAGTACATTATCTGTACAATGACATAGATGGGAAGAGGTTTTAGAATGAAAATTGCTACATCGATTTTAGATCTTGTCGGCAAAACTCCTTTGGTAGAATTGAAAAAATGGTCAGCTAAACGTAATCTTGCGGCGCAGATTGTCGTAAAATTGGAACGACAAAATCCGGCAGGGTCGGTAAAAGACCGCGTGGCATTGGCGATGATTGACGAAGCGGAAAAAGACGGTTCGCTTGTCCCGGGGATGACCATTGTGGAACCTACGAGCGGCAATACGGGAGTCGGTTTAGCCTTCGTCGGCGCCGTCAAAGGTTATCGTGTGATTTTGGTTATGCCGGAAACGATGAGTATTGAGCGCCGTCAACTGGCCCAAGCGTACGGCGCTGAGATCGTATTGACGCCGGGCGCGCAGGGAATGCAGGGAACGGTGGATAAAGCCAATGAGCTAAAAAAAGAATTGGGAAATGTATTTATCCCGCAACAATTTGAAAATGCGGCGAATCCGGCGATGCATGAAGCGACTACCGCTCGAGAAATCTGGGAAGATACCGACGGCCATGTCGGTGCTTTTGTTGCCGGTGTCGGTACGGGTGGCACGGTGACAGGCGTCGGACGCTTTCTGAAAGAAAAGGATGCCGATGTGAAAATTTTTGCGGTGGAACCGTCGACTTCTCCGTTGCTCACGGAAGGCAAAGCCGGCAGTCACAAAATTCAGGGCATCGGCGCCAACTTTATCCCGAAAGTTTTGGACCAAGCCGTGTATGATGAAGTGCTCACGGTAACGAATGAAGACGCGATTGCGGCCACGCAAGCACTGGCGCGTGAAGAAGGAATTTTAGTCGGGGTATCTTCCGGTGCCGCATTGGCGGCAGCAACGGCCTTGGCGCAGCGTTCGGAATTTGCCGGCAAGCGTATTGTTGCTTTATTGCCGGATACGGGTGAACGGTATCTTTCGCTCGGTATTTTCGGTGCAGCCGACAAATAATTGACATAAAAAAAGAACCTCCGCGGAGGCTCTTTTTTGTTTCATTCAGTGGCTCTCAAAGAATGCTTTATACGCAAGGTAAGCGCAATAGGCATCCGTTTTTTCGACAAGTTCCAGCGGTGCATGCATGCTGAGCATTGTCACGCCGCAATCGACTACTTCGCAACCCCAGGCCGCCAGGTACAAAGCGATGGTGCCACCGCCGCCTTGATCGACTTTACCGAGTTCACCAATCTGCCACGGCACATTATTTTCATTGAAAATGCCGCGAACTTTGCCGAGAAATTCCGCATTGGCATCATTGCTGCCGGACTTACCGCGCGCGCCGGTATACTTCGTTAAAACGATTCCGAAGCCCGTCAATGAAGAATTGTTTTTCTCCATTACATCGGCAAAAGTGGGATCAAAAGATGCGGTGACATCGGCGGAAAGAATTTCCGTATGTCGCAATGTGTCGCGCAAGGCGCGATGACTGCCGTCACCTTGCAATTCCAACAGATCCATAATGAAGTCGGTGACGTAGGATGAGTTGACACCCGTGTTGCCGTACGAACCTATTTCTTCTTTATCGGTAAATAACGCGATTTGCGTTTTGGTGCTCGGTTTCGCGGCGAGAATGGCGGCGAGATTGCCGTAGGAGCAGACGCGATCGTCCTGACCATGCGCCATGACAAACGCTCGATCGATGCCGACGTCGCGTGCACCCTGTGCCGGAATAACCTCCAGCTCCGCACTGGCGAAATCTTCTTCCGTAATGCCGTATTTGTCGCCGAAAATTTTCAGCACCATTTCCTTGGCGGATTTCTTGCCTTCACCGTGACCGCCGATTACCGGTAACAACATTTCGCCGGTAATGGCTTCGTTGAGTTTTTTCTGCGCTTGTGTCTGTCCCAAGTGCGGCAAAATATCGGTGATGTACAATAC
>USPU01000064.1 GCA_900556745.1 uncultured Veillonellaceae bacterium | reverse complement strand
ATTTTGGAAAACTTGCCGTTTGAGCCCTTGCCGTCGAATGAACGCGTCGATCCGACGTCGATTATTTTCCGCACGGACGATATCGCGACGATTGTGGTCGGCGATTCCAAAGAGGGCTGGGTGCAGGCGCTGCAGTTCTATCTCGATATTCACACGCGCCATGATTACCGCAAAATTAAGCGGGTTCGCATCAATTACAACGGCGTGCGCCCGAAAGGCGAACGGCTGGTGACGTTCGGCGGCACCGCGTCAGGGTATGAATCGCTGGCGACGATGTTTGAAAAAATTCATAAAGTGCTGACGACGGAAGAATTCGCTCCCGCGCCGGTCGAAGGGAAGTTGCGCCCGATCCACGTGCTCGATATTTGCAATATCATCGGCGAAAACGTGGTGGTCGGCGGCGTACGGCGCACGGCGGAAACGGCGATTATTTCGCCGGACGACGATGAAGTCATCGAGGCCAAAACCGATCTTACACCGAACAAATTCCACCGTTTCATGAGCAACAACAGCATTTATTTTACGGAAAAACCGTCACGTGAGCGCTTACAGAAGATTTTTCACACCTTGCGTTACACGGGCGAGCCGGGCTTCGTGAATGCGGCGGAGGGCAAACGCCGTCGCGCTGATTTCGAGGGCTTGAACCCCTGCTTTGAAATTTTGCTGCCGCGCAATTCCGTCTGCAACCTGACGACGGTCAATATTCTCGCCTTCGTGAAAGACGGCAAGTTGTTGAAAGAGGAACTTTTGGCGGCGGAACGGTTAAGCGCGCGCGCGTGCTACCGCATGACCTGCATGAATCTCGAATTGCATAATTGGAACCAAACTCATCAGCGCGACCGTCTGCTCGGCTGCTCGATGACGGGCTGGCAGGACGCGATGAGCGCGCTCGGCTACGATCGGGAGCAACAGATCGAATTGATGCGGGAACTGCATGACGCGGTTCGCGCGGCGGCGGATGAATACGCGGACGAACTCGGCACGCCGCGTTCGCTCCTGGTGACGGCGGTGAAACCGGAAGGCACGCTCTCGCTGGTGGCGGGCGGCGTCAGTCCGGGATTGCATTACTCGCACAGTGAATATTTTATTCGCCGCATTCGCGTCAATGCGAGCGACCCGCTCGCCAAGACGGCGGAGGCGCTCGGCTGGAGCGTGCATCCCGAAGTGGGACAGGAAGAACCGAATGTGCGCACGAAAGTCATCGATTTCCCGTGCTATTCGCCGGTCAAACGCACGAAGTACGATGTGTCGGCGATGGAGCAACTGCAGACGTATTACGATTTCCAGAAGTACTACACGGAGCAGAACAGTTCCAATACGATTTCGATTAAAGACGACGAATGGGACGATGTTTGCCAAAACGTGTACGACCATTGGGACGAAATGCTCGCCTGCTCGTTTTTGAGCCTGTCGGATCATCACTATGAACTCGCGCCGTACGAAGCGATCACGAAGGAAGAGTACGAGGCGATGACGGCGACGATGCAGGACTTCAACCCCAATTTGCTGAATTATTACGAACAGGCGACGGGGAACGAAGGCAAGGAATTTGAAATTTTGGACGATCGTGAAGAATGCGCGTCGGGAGTTTGCCCGATCAAATAAAACGAGGTGCTGAGCATGGAACAAGCGCCGATTTTGGCGATTTGCTATGATTTTGACCACACGCTTTCTCCGGACGACATGCAGGCCGCGGGCTACATCCAGTCCGTCGGCTTCGCCGTGGAGGATTTTTGGCGAAAGTCGCGATCTCTGGCGGAACAAAATGAAATGGATCGCAATCTCGCGTATATGTACCTGATGGCGAAGACGGCGCGCGGCAAAGTGGTATTCACGCGCGAGCGACTGGCGGAGTACGGCGCGCAAGTGCCGTTGTATCCCGGCGTGCGCGAATGGTTCGCCAATGTGAACGCGCTGGGCGACGCGGCGGGCGTGCAGGTGGAGCATTACATCATCTCGTCCGGATTGAAGGAAATGATCGCGGGCACGGCGATCGCGAACGAATTCAAAGCGATTTACGCGAGCTCCTTTTTCTATGATGAAGACGGGGTGGCGGTATGGCCGGCGCAAGCGGTCAATTACACGAATAAAACGCAATTTCTGTTTCGCATCAAAAAAGGCGTGCTCGATGTCAATGACGAACGCATCAACGAATATTTTCCGAACGAAGAGATGCGCGTGCCGTTCCGCAATATCGTCTACATCGGCGACAGCGCGACGGATATTCCGTGCATGAAGCTGGTGGCGAGCTCGGGCGGCCACGCGATCGGCGTGTATGCGCCGGGCGAATCAACCGCCATGGTGGACGGTTTACTGCGCGACGGGCGAATTCAGTACAAAGCGCCGGCGGATTATCGGCAAGGCGCGCCGCTGGAACAGCTGATCGGCGCGATCATCGCGCAGACGGCGACGCGTGAAAATCTGGAGCGGCGGAAAGTAGCCGACCTTCATGACGCGAAGCGCCGACTCGTGAAGGCAAAGCAAGGGCAATAATTTTTCCGAATTAGCATCACGCCATAAAAAATAAAAAGAAGACACAAAAAAACCGCCGTACGGCGGTTTTTTGTATTACGGCAATTCATACGGCTGATCGCCGCGCGGCGGCCCGAAGATGGCGTCCATGATAATGCCTTTTCGCCAATCAGCGCGCGTTAAGCGGCGCCCTTTCATGCCGACGCGACGCGCCGATAAGGGCGTCGCCTTCAGCGTCGCGAGCGGATTGTCGTTGCCGATCGGGAGCGACGGTTTTTTTAAATCGCGTACGGCGGCAGGCGCCTGACGCAACGGATGGCCGGCGTGATCGTGGCCGGCATGCGCCAATGTCGCGGGGTGACCGGGTTCTTCGATCGGCATTCCCGAATGCCGCGCCGGTGTTTCCATAGGCGGTTTTTCTTTCGGCGCGCGTTCCGGTGGCGGATCTTTTTTCGGAACGGGATCGGTGACCGAAGGATCGTCCGCGTCATCGGAAAGCGGCGGCTCGAAAGGCGCCAACCATTGCTTTTTCATAAGCTCGATGGCATCTTCCAATGATGGCAGGCGCGACGCGGTTGCGCCTTTCTGCGTGTGAGGTCGGGGCGGTTGCGCATTTTGCTGAGCGGAAGGGTCCGAGTACTCCGGCGGCAGCGAATGATTTTGTTGTGATTTTTTACGTCGTTTGGATTGCAATGAATCGACAACAACGATAGCGATGACAAGCAGGATGCCCAACAATGAATCCATAGGTTGTCCTTTCCTGTGCGTTGAACTTCAGCAAAAGCAACGAAAGCCGTTGCCGTTACGCGAAAGGGAACGGCATCGTCGCCTCTTTTTCTTTAGGTCAGTGGCGTTTGCGTTTTTTGCGAAACACGCGGAAGAGACCGCGACCGAGCGTGACGTAGAGCAACACTTGCAGTAAAGCGGCGGTCGTTACCGCGATGGCGCGGATGACACTGCCGATAAAGCCCATGAGCTTGCGCCTCCTTTAGAGATCACGGCCAACCGTCAACGACGGTGTAACCATTTGGCAATCGCGTAGACAATGCCGATACCGGCGATGAAGTACAGCGCCAAGCGCAAAAACGATAAAAAGAACGCGGCTCGTAAAAATACACCCATGATTATTCCTCACTTTCCGGTTTGGCAATCGCCTCACGCATTTCCGTGTCGGCGTTAATATTTTGTAAACGATAGTAATCCATGACGCCCAATTTGCCCGACTTAAGCGCTTCCGCGAACGCGATGGGCACCTCCGCCTGCGCGCGGACCACTTCGGCCTGCATTTCCTGTGTTTGGGCGCGCATTTCCTGCTCTTTGGCGACCGCCATCGCGCGGCGCTCTTCGGCGCGCGCCTGAGCGATGCGTTTGTCGGCTTCCGCCTGGTCGGTTTGCAGTTCCGCGCCGATGTTGCGTCCGACATCGACGTCAGCGATATCAATGGACAAAATTTCAAAGGCCGTGCCGGCATCCAAACCTTTTTCCAACACGGTGCGCGAAATGTGGTCGGGATTTTCCAAAACGTCGGTGTGACGTTCGGATGAACCGACGGTCGTGACGATGCC
>USPU01000063.1 GCA_900556745.1 uncultured Veillonellaceae bacterium | reverse complement strand
TGATTTTTTCGATTTCCCCGGGTTGGTAATATTCCAAGCGATGAATGACGCCGAAACGATCGCGCAACGGCGCCGCCAACGCACCCGCGCGCGTCGTCGCGCCCACCAGCGTGAACGGCGGCAAATCAATGCGAACCGATTTCGCGCCCGGACCTTTCCCGATCAAAATATCCAACGCGAAATCTTCCAGCGCCGGATATAAAATCTCTTCCACGCTGCGGGAAAGGCGATGAATTTCATCAATAAATAGTACGTCGCCGGTTTCCAAATTGGTCAACAATGCCGCCAAATCACCGGGACGTTCAATCGCCGGACCGCTCGTGATCCTAAGCGGCACCTCCATTTCGTTGGCGATCACGCCTGCCAGCGTTGTTTTACCGAGCCCCGGCGGACCGTATAAAAGCACGTGATCCAAAGGTTCGCCGCGCTGTTTCGCCGCCGCGATATATACTTCCAAATTGCGCTTGAGCGTTTCCTGTCCGATATAATCGGCCAAGTGCCGCGGTCGCAACGACTGTTGCCAACCGTCGCCGGGCGTTTCCTCGCGCGCGATAATCCGTTCGTCTGCCATCGTCATCCTCTTTCTTTACCGAGTTGCGCCAACACCGCGCGCAGCAAGCGGTCCGTTTGCGGATACTGCGCCGCCAGCTTTTCCGCCGCGCCGCGCACTTCCTGCTCCGTATAACCGAGCCCCACCAGAGCCTGCACCGTTTCCGCCACCGGCCCCGTCGCGCTTTGCGCTGTCGCGACGTCTTCCGGCCAATCCACCGGCGCGCCCGACGCCGCGGGCACTTTGTCCTTCAATTCCAACACCAGACGTTCCGCCGATTTTTTACCGATCCCCGGCAACTTCATCAGCACCGCTTTATTGCGAATCCGAATCGCTTCAAAAAAGGCTTCCGGCGCGATCGCGGAAACAATGCCGATGGCGACTTTCGGTCCGACGCCCGACACCGTAATCAGCATGGTAAATAAATCATATTCCGCTTCGCTCGCGAATCCGTACAGCGACAACGCGTCTTCGCGTACCTGCAAATAAGTATACAGCGTTACCGTCTCACCGAGTCCCACGGCCTCGCGCGTGGAGGCGGGAAGGCGCAACCGATACCCGATGCCGCCGACATCCAACAGGCACCAATCCAGTTCCAGACGCGTAATTTTTCCATGCAAATAACCGATCATTTGGGTAACCCCCAGCGTTCCGCTTGTCGTTCCTGCAATAATGTGCAAATCGCGATCGCGAGCGCGTCCGCCGCGTCATCCGGTGAAATTTTTTCACGGATCCCGAGCAAACGCATCGTCATCACAATCATTTGATGCTTGGTCGCGCGCCCGTAACCCACGATTCCCTGCTTCACCTGCAAGGGCGTGTATTCCGAAACCGGCAACCCCGCCAATCGCGCCGCCAGCAAAATCACGCCGCGCGCTTGCGCCACCGTGATGGCCGTCGTCACATTTTTATTAAAAAACAACTCCTCCACGCCCACGCGTTCCGGCTGATATTTTTCAATCAAGTCGACAAGGCCGTGGTAGAGAGTCGTCAGGCGATCGGGCATCGGCGTATGCGCCGGCGTTGTCAGCACACCGTAGTCGATGACTTGCAACCGACTGCCGTTACGCTCCACGACGCCGAAACCGCAGATCGCCGTTCCCGGATCAATCCCTAAAACACGCATGATTTCACACCTTTATCCATATTTCTTTTATTATAGCATACCCGCTGTTTTAAAATGCTTGCGGATCGCCGCGCGCCGCCGCGTTTCACTTAAAAATAACGCGGAAAATATAAAACAAAAAAGAGCCGTCCGCAGACGACTCGCTTTTTATTTGCCGTGTCCTTTTTTAACTAAATACACCGTGACGTCGCGCCGTCCCCACTGTATCGCCTCATCATACGACTCCATCGCGACATCAATCGTCTTGCCTCGAATCGCGCCGCCGATATCATCCGCCAACGCGTAGCCGTAGCCTTCCACATACAGCAGTGAACCCAGCGGAATCAAGCTCGGATCCACCGCGACATGCCCGCGCGAAAGCAAACTGCCGCGCGCCGTATGTGATCCCGTGCCGCCGTTTTGCGAAGAATACGCCGACGCGTGCATCGTCCATTTATGCAAATATTTTGACGGCGCGGGCGTCAGTTTCGCCGATTCGTTCCAGAAAAATTCGTCCGCGACGCCGTTCGCCGACACGCCATGACTCTTTTGCCAATCCTGCAACGCGCTTCGCGTCGCGCCGCCGAACGTCGCGTCAATGATCCCGACATCGTAACCGTTTTGCACTAAACGGCTTTGCAAAAGTCGCACATGTTGGCCCGAATCGCCCTGCTGCAAACCGATTTTACCGGCGGAGCGAGACGATTTTTTCAGCGCGTGCGCCTTGTCGCGATTACTTTCCGCCGCGGTCTTTTTATGCGCCGCGCGCTCGCGCATGCCTTTCACCGCGCCGCGCGAGATAGCGTTATCCCGTCCGCGCGTGAGTAATGACCAGGTTTTTTCATCGATCGCGCCGATCACTTGCAAGCCGTGCTCCCGCTGAAATGTTTGCACCGCTTTGGTAAGTTGTTCTCCATACACGCCGTCGGGCGCGCCGACCTCGTATCCTTCCGCGGCGAACAGTTGTTGCAAAGTGACTATATCCGCGCCCAAATTGCCGGGAGCGTACAAGATGCCGCCACCTTCGCGCGGCGCGTCCGTCTCCGCCAAGCGCGTCAACATCGTTTCATCGGCTTGACCGGTAACGGGAAGTCCCTGATCGCGTTGGTATAAACGCAACGCTTTTTCCGTCGTCGAACCGAACACGCCATCCGCTTCCCGCGCGAGGTAACCTTCTTCGATCAACGCCTCTTGCAAACGCTGCACGGCGTCTCCCGCGTCGCCCTTTTGCATCGCCCATGTCGAGGTGCTCGCGCCGCAAACGCAAAGACAGAAAACAAGTCCTGCTATGATTCGTCTCAATTCGTCACCACCTTAACTTTTACTATTTTACTATGCGCATCAATTTTCTGTCAAAACTATACCTGAATGATCTCTTTTTGTCATATGGCTTCATCTGTTAGAAATAGCAAAAGAAGGCATGACGTCAGCATGCCAACGCGAACGGAGATTGACCGACGGCGCGCCGTCATGAAACGCATACGGCAACATGCGCCGCGCCGTGTTTCGCTACCATATTTCGGCAATAAAAAAAGATGGCGGAAAACCGCCATCTTTTTAATAGTCACCAATTAGAATTTGTAGGACAATTGTACTTTGGTGAGGTCGTCGAGGTCAGCGCCGTCTTTGGTTTCCGCGCTGAATGTGCGGAGACCTTCGAGTTTGACGTTTTCAGCAACGACTACGCCGAAACCTGCTGCCCAGGATTCGGTGTTATTCATGTATTTGTCCGTGCGGAGCGCGCCCGTACCGCCGAGGTAGGAACCCGGTTCCGCGTCAACATAGTCAACGAAGATGTTGAAGCTGCCCGGTTTCTTCATGTCCGCGTTACCGAAGTCAAGGCGGGCCGTCCAGAATGCAGCGTCGTCACGGTTTTTGTAATCAACGTTGAAGTAGTCACCGGAGAGAGCGAAGTCTTCGTTCAGACCGAAGATCGCGCCCGCGCCCCAGATATCATCCAAGCCGGCCATATCAACTTTGTCACCGTTCGGAGCGATGTAGGTGCCCATAACGCGGAAGTTGCTGCCGTTGTAACCCAAAGTAGCATAGGTCATTTCCGGGCTCTTCAGATCTTTAACTTCACCCAAATTCATAGCTTTCAATGCTTGATATCTGGTCAGATCGTTGATTTGTTCTTGATTTTCAGCTACAGCGTCTTTAGCAGCGTCCAGCAATACTCCAGCCTCTAAAGCGGCAGGGTACACTTTAGCTTTGACAGCTTCGTCATAACGTTTCTGCTGTTTAGCTTGCTCTGCTTGCGCTGCTTTCAAGTCAGCTTTGAATCCTTCCAGCGTTTGTTCCGGATTGTCGAGATCTTTATATTTTTCAGCCAATTTTTGGTATTCGTCAAATTGTTTGAACGTGTTCAAGTCCATGCCTTTCGCGTAGCCGTAGCCGACGGAAGCGGTTACTTCATCGGTCGCTTTG
>USPU01000062.1 GCA_900556745.1 uncultured Veillonellaceae bacterium | reverse complement strand
AGACGGCTCCCAACCGGCATCAACGGCCGCACGTGAAGCCGCGACAGTGCCGCCTAATTTTCGAGCCAGCGTATGAAGTTTGCGAAATGCTTCCGCCGATCCCATGCCCCGCCCGCCGCTGATAATAATCTCCGCATCTTCGAGATTGACCTCTTCCTGCGGTACATGTTCATATTTTGTACGAAGTGTACGAATGGTACCTGCGGGGATTTCTACCGCCAATGCCTCAACACGCCCTTTACGAGACGGATCCGGCGCCGGTTTTGAAAATACGTTCGGTCGTACCGTCCCCATTTGCGGCCGATGCTTCGGACAAATAATATCTGCTAAAATATTGCCCCCCAACGCAGGACGCGTCCATGTCAATGAGCGCGTTTCAGAGTCCATCTTAATATCGGTGCAGTCGGCCACTACGCCGCATTGCAGTCGCGCCGAAAGGCGCGGTGCCAAATCGCGGCCGTTATGGGTGGCTCCGATTAAAATCGCAGCGGGTTGGACTTCACGGCACAGCTGCTCAAGTGCATAGGTGTATCCCTCAGTCGAATACTCTTTTAATTCGCTCGCCGTCAGATAATGTACCACGTCTGCGCCGGCTGCGATAAGATCCTGTGCCAGAGCTTCTACGTTTTCCCCAATGAGCACGGCATGAACTTCTTCCCCGCTCACTTCCGCCAATTCGCGCGCTTTGCCGATCAGTTCCACGGTGACCGGACGCAGCTTCCCTGCAAAATGCTCCGCGACAACATAAAGGTGACGTGCTTGTTCGTTCATTGGGCACCTCCTTTGCGTTGAAAACCGCGCTCTTTTAGTTTTGCGAGCAAAGCCTGCACCGCTTGTTGCTCGGGCAAATCCGCAAAAGTTTCACCATGGCTGTGACCTTGCGGCGTATACACACGACGCACCTGCGTCGGCGAGCCGGCCATGCCGATTCGTTCCGGTTCAACAGGCAGATCCGCCGCCGTGAGCGTTTTTATTTCCGCCGTTCGTGCTGCAATCAGCCCGCGAAGTGACGGATAGCGCGGTGTATTCAGATGTTTAGTGGTCGTCACCAACACCGGCAATTCTACTTTTATCGTCTCATAGCCGTCCTCATGCTCGCGTACGACTTGTGCCGTAGATCCTTTCAGAGTAAAGGCTACGGCTCCGCTGACTTGCGGCCAGTCGAGCATTTCCGCAATTTGCGCCCCCACTTGCGCCGTATCTCCATCAATAGCCTGCTTGCCGCAGAAAATTAAGTCGAAAGTACCAAGCGTACGAATCGCTGTCGCCAACGTATACGCCGTGGCCAACGTATCCGCCCCGCCGAATGCTCGATCACTGATTAAATACGCATGGTCACAACCCTTGGCTAAACACTCTTTCAGCACTTCCTTCGCTTGCGGCGGACCCATTGTAATGACTGTAACGGTCGCGCCACAGCTGTCTTTTAACGCGAGCGCTTCTTCCACTGCGTGCTCATCAAAAGGATTCAAAATATTCGGCACACCGGCTCGTTGCAAGCGATTTGTTTTAGGATCCAGCTTGACCTGCGACGTATCCGGTACCTGCTTTACACACACTAAAATCTGCATTTAAGCCTCCTTTATTCCAACCTTGGTGTTTCCCAAAAGAGCTTGCAATTGCGTAATGACTTCACGACTGCCATCAATATAGTACGCTTCATTCATGAGTACCGTCAGACCGGTTCGTTCCACAATTAACGTAACCGGTATCGTTCCGTGATGCGTCGTTAAAATCGTTGCCAACGCTTGGCTCACCGAAACACCTTCATGCGCCGCATCAATGTGCAAATCAATTGCCTTAGGCACCCTATCGTCCGCAAAGGGCACTTCCGAGACCGGTGCATTCGAGGTGGCTGTCGTTGACTGCGCTTCATAAGGCAGCGCGGCGGTTTTCATGGTGTCCCATTCCGGTACTACGACAGTTTGATTAGCGACCAGCTCCAGAGGATACACCGCCTGCGCAATAATTTTCGTTTCGCGCTCATTGGCTTGCGTCCGACCTTCGATTAAAACAGCTGCGTCCACCGCTAACAATGCCGCGACGTCTTCCCAAAGATTAGGGAAAACCACGACTTCGATATTAGCCCCGAAGTCTTCTACCGTGGCAAAGCCCATTTGCTCATTGCGTTTCGTCAACAGTCGACGCAAACCCGTTACTGTGCCACCAATCCATACTTTTCTCTGATCATACACTTCACCGTTTTCGCGCAATTCATAAATGGACGTCGCCTTACGTAAAGTTTCTTCATAGGGCGAAAGAGGATGACCGCTCACGTAAAAACCGAGCGTTTCTTTTTCGCCGGCCAAGAGCGTCGCAAGATCCCAGGAAGGCACATCGGGATAGGTCAATGTCGGTACAGCTAACGGAATGTCGTCAAACAATCCTGTTTGCAATGAATTGGCGTTTTCCCGCTCTGTTGCGCCGATCCGAATCGCATCCGGCACTGCTTCATAAATTTGAGCGCGATGAATTCCTTCTGCATCTGCCAAATGATCCATGGCGCCGGCCCGAACCAGGGATTCGACAGCGCGTTTATTGACCGCAAGATGCTCCGCCAAGTCAATCAACGAGCGAAAACCGATCGGTGTGTCGCCCTGCGCCTTTTCTTCCTGCAAAATAGTTTCGCGCGCTTTGACGATTGCTTCCGCCAAACCGTCGCCCACATTTTTGACCGCGGAAAGGCCGAAGCGAATGGCTTCTTCTTCCACCGTAAAATCGACCGCACTTTGATTAATATCCGGCCCCAAAACACGAATACCGTGCAGGCGGCAGTCGGCAATATAATGGCTTAATTTGTCACTGTTTTCTTTATAACTCGACATCATCGCCGCCATAAATTCCGGCCGATAATGTGCTTTCAAATAAGCGGTCTGCCAGGCAATCAATCCATAGCAGGCGGAGTGTGATTTATTAAAACCGTAACCGGCAAAATACACCATCTGATCGAAAACATGATTAGCGATCATGGTAGGGATGCCTTTTTGTTCCGCTCCCGCTAAAAATTTATCGCGCTGCGCCATCAAGACGTCTTCTTTCTTTTTGCCCATCGCACGACGCAGCAAGTCCGCTTCACCGAGAGTAAAGCCGCCAAGGACAGACGAAATTTGCATCACTTGTTCTTGATATAAAATAACGCCGAATGTTTCTTTCAAAATCGGTTCCAATAACGGATGCAGATATTCCACCTGCGCATCGCCGTGACGGCGGCGAATAAAATCTTCCGCCATCCCGCTGCCGAGCGGTCCCGGACGATACAACGCCACCATCGGAATCAAATCGACAAACCCTTCCGGCCGTAATTGCTTTAAAAGCGCCGTAAACCCGGATGATTCCGATTGGAACACGCCGACGGTATCGCCTTCGCAAAGCATCGCGCAGGTTTCGGCATCGGTCTCGGGTAAATGATCCACATCCACGGTGATGCCCCGATTATTTCGAATCAACTCAACGGTTTCCTGGATCACAGTCAAGTTACGTAAGCCCAAGAGATCCATCTTTAATAAGCCAAGCTCTTCCACGGTATCTTTTTCATACTGCGTCTGCAAATAATCATCTGCAGACTTTTGCAACGGCACATGTTCAGCGACCGGATCTTTACTGATCACAATACCCGCCGCGTGCGTGCCGGCATGACGGCTTAATCCTTCCAATGCCAACGCATAATCGATGAGCTGATGAATTTGCGGCTCACTGTCATAAGCTGTCCGAAATTCCTTCACGCTTTCCAACGTATCTGCAAGCGTCACGCCCGGTCCACCGGGTATCATCTTCGCGATGCGATCAACATCGGGGTAGGGCAAATTCATGACACGCCCGACATCACGAACGACCGCTTTAGCCGCCATCGTGCCGAACGTGATGATTTGTGCGACATGCTCGGAGCCATATTTGCGCGCCAAGTAGTCGATGACATCCGCACGGCCTTTATATCCGATATCGGTATCAATATCCGGCATACTGATACGTTCCGGATTCAAAAAGCGTTCAAACAGCAGCCCGTGTGCCAACGGATCAAGATTGGTAATACCCAATAAGTAAGCGACGATACTGCCCGCCGCCGAGCCACGCCCCGGACCTACAGCAATATCCTGCGATCGCGCATAAGCAATAAAGGCCAT
>USPU01000061.1 GCA_900556745.1 uncultured Veillonellaceae bacterium | reverse complement strand
AAATCGTTCCCGGCTCGAGAATCGTATCTTGGCCGACACGAACGTCTGCATCCACATAGGTGCGCGCCGGATCGATCAGCGTCACGCCCTGCGCCATCAGTTCCGCGTTTTTGCGCTGCCGCAAAATCGCTTCCGCCTGCGCCAATTGCGCGCGTGAATTCACGCCGAGCGTTTCATCGCTGTCCGCGCAGGTCGCCGCCGTCACTATTTCGCCGGCGCTGACCAGAAAATCAATGACATCGGTCAAATAGTATTCGCCTTGCGCGTTGTCATTGGTAATCCGCTGCAACTGCGGCCACAGCTTGCGGGCGTCAAAGCAGTACGTGCCGGTATTGACTTCCGCGACTTTTTTCTCTTCCGGCGACGCGTCCTTTTCTTCGACAATTTTGAGCACGTTCTGCGCCGCATCGCGAATAATCCGGCCGTACCCCGTCGGATCGGCGAACGTCGTCGTCAAAATCGTCGCCGCCGCCTGCTGTCTGGCATGCGTCGCGATCAGCTCCCGCAACGTTTCGGCGCGCAAAAGCGGTGTATCACCGCAGATGACGAGCACCGTTTCCGCGTCTTGTAACGCCGCTTGCGCGAGCATGAGAGCATGGCCCGTTCCCAACTGTTCGGCTTGCTCAACGTAATGATACGCCGAACCGAGACGCTCGGCAACCCGGTCGCCGCCGAAACCGACAATTACTACCGCGTCGTCTGCTCCCGCCGCCTTCGCGCTCCGCAATACATGGGACACCATCGGTACGCCGCCGACTTCGTGCAACACTTTCGGTTGCCGCGATTTCATGCGCGTGCCTTTGCCTGCGGCCAAAACCGTCGCCACAAGTTTACTCATTCATTTCCTCCTCCGGTTCCAACTGAGGGCGAATTCTGACATGCCGTTCCACTTCATCGACGCCTTCCAGCACCAGTAAAGGCATATAGTCGCCGGTCATTTTCTCCCGCGGCTCCGCGGTGGCGACCAATACGCCGACCCCGACCGTCTGTGAACCCGATTCGTAGACAAGCTCTTTCATACCTTTCGCGGTGCCGCCGGCCTTCATGAAATCATCGATGATCAACACCCGTTGATTCGGCGCGAGCGCCCGCTTGGTAAGCGACATCGTCTGAATTCGTTTGGTGGAACCCGAAACGTAGTTAATGCTGATTGCCGATCCTTCCGTCACGCGGCTGTCGCGCCGCGCGATGACCAGCGGTTTGTTAAATGCCCGCGCCACCATCATGGCCGGCAGGATCCCTTTTGTCTCCACTGTCATAATGCAGTCCGGATGCGTGGCGGCAAAGCGGGTCATGAAAATTTCCCCCACTGCCGACATCCATTGCCAGTCGTACAAAATATCCGACATGTACAAAAATCCGCCCGCGATAATCCGATCGCCGCTTTCGAGTTTCGCCGCCATGGTTTCCAATACCTGATTGGCGGCGCGCCCCTTCCGATACGGGATGTAACGCACCCCGCCGGCCGCGCCGAAAACGGTCTCCAGCGATCCCAGCCGATACGCGTCAAAAGCGCGGCGTACCGACAGCAGATCTTCGCTCAATGTCGATTTGGCAATGCCGAAATAATCGCAAAAAAAAGACAAAGGGATCAGCTCATGCGGACGGTCCGCCAACATTTTAGTCAGCGCCGCCATACGTTCGACACGTCGAAGTTTTGGCATGAGATCACCTCTCTTCTGTAAGTATAGAATAGCATACTCATCACTAATTTTCATCAAAAAGTAGAATGAATTTATATTTTTTTCGCAAAGTATTCGCACAATTACGAACGTTCGCTTAATTTCGCTCATTGAGAAGGGCGAACGTTACCGATCCGCGGCGCGTAACAGCGAAAATTTCTGATTTGCGGACGCAAAAAACCGGCCCGAAGGCCGGTTTAATGAATCTGCTTATTTCTTTAATTTCGCTGCCACTTCCGGAGTTACGTCAACGATTTTTTCGTCTTTCGCTTTAGCGGCAATCTGAACCGGTTGCGCGAGGATGACATCCAGTTTCTGATCGCGCAATACTTCCTGCGTCGCTTTGTTCAAATCTTTTTGCAACGCGGCGGTCGCTTTTTCACGATCCTGCATGTAGGACTGAATCAAGGCTTTGTATTTGCCTTGCATCGCCTGCTGCTGTTCCTGCTGCGTTTTCATTTGTTTGAGGTCCGCTTCCATAGCGCTCAGCTGCGGCGCGTACTGCTGTTCCACTTTCTGCATCTGTTGCACCATCGGCTGATATTTCGGGCTGGCCTGCAACGCCATGTCGACATTCAACACGCCGGTGCCCGCAGCGCACGCGCTCAATACCGTACCGGCCGCCAATACGGCCGTCATCATACTTGTTTTAAACATAGGGTTTCCTCCTTAGTTACTGCATAGTCACTACCTAGAAACTATGTACATTTTACACGAATTCGCTCTGCTTGCCAAGTCGGCCGCGCGGCTACACGCCTCCGAGCAACTCCCGTTCCGCCTGCTCTGCTTGCGTTGCCAGCGTTTTTTGGCGCGTTATTAGAAGTTTTGTATACTCATTTTCGGGCATGTTTTTAATGTTGATGCGCACATTGTAGAGCGCTCCGCGTATCGCGGCGGCGGCAAACAAAACGGCCAGTTCCCCGTCCGAGCGCGCGCTCGCCACGCCTTTCGCCAAAACTTGCGCCGCCAGCGGAAAAATCCGCGCGCACGCCTCGGCCAAGGCCAACGGTACTTCCGCCGCCGCGCGCGTCGCCGCTTCATTTCGCGCCGCGCGGGAAGGATCGTCTTTGGGTAAACGCCACGCGACCACGAGCGCTCCGAACGCGTCCGCGTCTTTTTGAATATAGCTCAAAACCTCGGCGCGTAAACGTTCCGCCTCGTCCCGCACCGCTTGCATATCCTCATGCGCGTCGGCATAGCGTTCATTTTTCAGCGTCAGTTCCGCGACCATTTGCGCCAACGCGACGGCCTGCGCTCCAACGAGCGAGCTGGCGCCGCCTCCACCCGGTGTCGGCGCGGCGCTCGCTAACGCGGCGGTGAATTCCGCCAGTGTCATTTGCGTGGGTTGATTCATAACGACTCCTTTACGTTTTGTTTTCAGTATGCCATGCCCCCTGCCCGTTGGCAAGCATACGCATGTGTCTGATATAATTATTATACAGGTTGTTACGGTAGATTCGGAAAGGAGCGACACAATGAACAAATACATGGTTCTATTGAGCAAAGGTTACGAAGAAACGGAAGCGTTACTGGTGGTAACGTATTTGCGCCGCGCCGGCATCGAGGTCGATACGATTTCGACAATGGACACGTTGGAAACCCTCGGCGATCACGATATCATGATCAGGGCGGATAAAAAATGGGATGAAATCCATCTGGACGATTACGCCGGCATCATTACGCCGGGCGGCATGACCGGCTCGGAAACGCTGGCCGCCGATCCACGCGTCACCAAGGCGATCAAAGCGTTTCATGACGCGGGCAAACTGGTTGCGAGCATTTGCGCCAGCCCCATCGTTTTACACGCCGCGGGCATTGCCAAAGACATCGAAGGCGTGTGCTACCCGGGTATGGAAGAAGCTGTCGGCTTCAAAAAAGCGCATGAAGAAATCGTCTTTTTCGATCAAAACGTGCTGACGAGCCGCGGGCCTTTGACCGCGCCCTTCTTCGCGTTGAAATTAATTGAAATCATCAAAGGCGAAGACGCGAAAAATGATGTCGCGGGACAGATTTTGTTGCCGCGCGTCCAAGAAGCCCTCGTCGGCATGGCGCAAGGCAAATGCGCGTGCGGTACGACGGAAGGCGGCGAAAGCTGCGGTTGCGGTCATCATGAACACGCAGAAAGCTGCGGTTGCGGCCATCACGGTGACAAAAAAGGAGGCGGCTGCTGCGGTCATCATCATCACTGATCGGCGCGCGCCCACTCACAATGTCATAAAAACAATAAAAAAGCAGCTCCGCTGAGCTGCTTTTTTGTTGCCTTCAGACGATCGGCAAATCATTTTCCCGCGCGATTAACTCTAAAATATCCGCGCGTGAAATCATGCCGACCAGACGTTTATCTTTCACGACCGGCACATTTTTCAAATGGTCCTCGACCATCATATCCGCAACGGTATTGGAATCGGCATCCGGCTCGACGTACTCGACTTCTTTCGTCATGATTTCTTCGGCGCGCGTCGCCAACAATTTTTGAAAGGTTTCTTCATATTGTCCGTAGCCGCTGTAGTAAAGGCTGGCGCCCAAGACATTGACATAGCGCGGCACGTGCGGACGCACTTTTTTGTACAGGAGATCCCCTTCGGAAACAATCCCGAGCAACTCGTCATCATCGCCGACAACGGGAATCGCCGTTACCTTATTGCGGACAAATAACCGGATCAACTCGTGAATCGTCGTATCTTTGCTGCAGGTCAGGACATATTTACTCATGATTTCAGTTGCTTTCATAGTCGTTACCTCCTCTTACT
>USPU01000060.1 GCA_900556745.1 uncultured Veillonellaceae bacterium | reverse complement strand
ATTTGCGCGAGATTTCCAGCGTCCTCGCTTACTTTTTGCAAACCGATCAAAGTGGCCACTCCGCCGCCGAGACTGTGCCCGGTGAAAATAACGCGACCGCCGTCGTTCGTGCTCGCCACGGCTTCCCTGATTTGCGGCATCTCCGACAAACGTTGCGCGGCCTCCCAATACCCCTGATGCACGGAAATCTCAGGATATTGCGGAATCGTGACCATGTCATCGCGCAGATTGGCCTTGAGATCGACTTTTCGCTCCGTTCCGGAAATGGCCACTACGTAGTAGGGATGACCTTTAATCTCTTGCGAAGCAATAATGAAACGTTCCTGTCCTGTGTCACCGGGGATGACTTGCCAACCGGTTTTTTGCAACGTGGAAACGGGCAAACCGCTCCACTCCGATTGGTACGCCGCCAATGACGCGTAGGCCGCCAGCAACACCTCATTGCTGTTGACTCCCGCTTTGCTCATCATTTCCGCGCTGCGCGAGTTCGGCGCCACGATGGAAACTTCATCCGCGGGAAAAGGCGAAAGCATCACCGCGTCATGGGCCCATGCCTGCGGTCCGATCCCAAGTAACAAAACAACTGCTAAAACGTATGCATGCATTCTTCCCATCGCGTTTGCACCTCTTCCCATTCATTTTGCCGCGCCAACCATGCTTGCGCCGTATGGATCGCGTCCGCGGTCGCGTTCCCCAACGGCAGTTGTCCCAAGAGCGCCGGCGTTAAATAACGGAAATCTCCGGCCAAAAGGGACATGAGTTGTTCCCTTACCCAATCGGTTTGAAGCGTCATCCACAACCACGCGGCGTGTTCCATGCGACGCGGGCGCATGACAAAAGCGTGTCCCGACAAATATTTGCCGGCATTTTTCTCAGTGATGATCCCGACGCGGTACAGGTCTTTCGTAGCGGCGATGACAATATCCCCCGAAGCGAGCGGTCCCACAGCTTCACCCGACATCGATTCTTCCCGAGCCGTCAGCGGCCACGGTCCGTCGTTGAGCGCCGCCGCCAAAGTGACGCCCCCGTCAGGTATCGGTCGCGTCGGCAAAAGGTCGGCATACTGTTGCAATGCGGTTTCCGCTTGATCCGCTTGCCACGTTGCCGGTGAACGAATTTCTTTTTCCCATCGCCCGTCACTGAAACGCGCCATGCCGTAACGTTTTTTCTGCGTAGGATCCGGATGACCGATCCAATACAGTTTTTCATCATCGGCTCCGTAAAGGTACCACGCGCCCGTCGGCAGTTGCTCTCGATCACGAACGCCGTCAAACAAAAGCCACATATATCTGCGATTCCGCGATGCCCAGTGCGCGAAAACACTCCACCCGTTCCTGCCGTTGCATAATATCCTCACTTTCTCGACTGCCGTTGATGATTACTATTGTACGAAAGTGCCGGCAGGCTGTCAAAACGCAAAAAAGGCCCGAAGGCCTTTTACAATGCGTAAATCACATAATCTGAATGCCGCGGAATTCCAGTTCCGGCGACAGCATGATGACGACCGAGTTGCCGGCAAACATTTCACCGACATCATAGTAAATCAAAACGCCCTCATTCTGTTGCGCATACACGGCCGCGACGTTTTGGAGTTGCGGCAATATTTCTTCTACGGTCGCCGGCGCTTCGTTCACTTCCAGCCAATGCGCATTTTTAAGACTCACAATCGCGGGAGCAATGTCATCGATATGCGAACGATTGGCCACCAGCCAATTCCAAATCTCGTCCGCATACGCCTGCGCAGCGTCCGCCTCCGTTTCGGCAAACGGTTCCACTGTCAGGAGAACAGGTCGACCCGCCAACACTTTTTCCGTGATAAAGCCCGGCTCTACATACGACCAATTCATGCATCATCCCCCCTTATTCGTTATTATACCGAATCGGCAGATTCTTGTCGAACACCGATCGGGCAAACATGGCGCAGCGGACAACTTGCGCATAACGGCCGACGCGCTTTACAGACAAGCCGTCCGTGCCAAATGAGCCAATGGTGCGCTTGCGACCATTTTTCGCGAGGTATATTGCGCTCCAGTTTGCGTTCGACGGCGGTGACGTCTTTGCCCCGCCCCAATCCTAACCGATTGGCGACGCGAAAAACATGCGTGTCAACGGCAATCGCCGGCTCGTCATAGAGAATACTCACCAGCACATTCGCCGTTTTTTGTCCGACCCCCGGCAACGTCATGAGCTCTTTTTTTGTCCGCGGAACTTCCCCGTGATACTCTTCCAAAAGTCGCGTGCAAGTAGCTAATAAATGTTGCGCCTTGCTACGAAAGAGACCGCAATCGCGAATTTCTTCTTCCAGTTCCGCCTGTGTGAGTTGTCCCATCTTCGCCGGCGTATTGAGCCGCGGAAAAATCCGCGCGGTAATTTTATTCACACGCTCGTCGGTGCACTGCGCGGATAAAACGACAGCGACCAACAGCTCAAAGGGCGAGTTGTAATGAAGCGCCGTCTTACGATCTTTATACGTCGCTTCCAAAATCGCCAACTGCTCTTCGCGAATCGCCTTCGTAACGCGCATCTTACGCCTTATGCAGCAGGTAATCGTGCGCTGCCAACGCGGCTTTCGCCCCGTCAGCGGCCGCGATCACGACTTGGCGATGCGGATAATCCGTGTTGTCGCCGGCGGCAAAAAGCCCCGGTAAGTTGGTCGACGTGTCACGTTCCACTTTCACTTCGCGATTGTCGCTTAATGCCAACTCCTGCGGCACGAAACCGGTGTTCGGTTCGCCGCCGATTTCGACAAAGACACCGTCCAGCGGCAATTCCGCAACTTCGTCGGTATCCGTATTTTTCAACTTCAGCGCGGATACTTTTTTATCGCCGATAACCTCCAAGGGAATGTAGTGATGCCATTCTTTGACCTTGCCCGTAGCCTGCATTTTGGAAATTAAAAGCTCTGTCGCGCGCAACCGACTGCGAATCAAAATATGCACTTCGGAAGCGATCCGCGCCATTTCAATCGCCGCCTCGACGGCGCTGTCCCCGCCGCCGACAATCGCGACTCGTTTGTTGCGATAAAAAGGACCGTCACAGGTCGCGCAATAGCTTACGCCGCGCGCGGTCAAGGCCTCTTCGCCCGGAATGCCGAGCGTGCGGCTGCGTTGTCCCGTGGCGATAATAGCGGATTGGCCGCGATAGGTTTCGCCATCGGAAGTAACGGCGCTGTAATTCCCGTCTTCATCGCGCGTTAATTGATCCACGCGCCCCGTGATCCAATCAATCGGATATTTTTTCGCGTGATCCGTCATTTTTTGAATCAGCTCATACGCCTCGATGTCCGGAAAGCCGAGGTAGTTGTCGATGTCTTTGGTGAGCGTCATCTGACCGCCGATCAGTTCCGCGATCACGCCGACTTTCAATTCTTTACGCGCCGCGTACATCGCTGCGTTCAAACCAGCCGGACCGCCGCCGATAATTAATACGTCGTACATCATAAAACCTCCCTGATAAGTTTTATTTATATCGAATATTTTCGTTTCTTCTTCATTATACTCATTCTCGTTTATTCGAGCAAGTCCCCGCACAAAAAAAGCATGCCTTGCGGCATGCTTTTCAGCGTGACTTATTTTTTCGCAGCGGCGAATAATTCGTTCACAAATTTCCAGTTGATTACTTTGAAGAAGTTATCGACATAATCCGCGCGTTTGTTTTGGTATTTCAGATAGTACGCGTGTTCCCAAACGTCGATGCCGAGCAAAGGTTTCTGTCCGTCAGCCAACGGGTTATCCTGGTTCGGTGTGGACACTACCGCGAGTTTCTCTCCGTTCCAAACCAGCCATGCCCAACCGCTGCCGAAACGTCCGGTCGCCGCGGCTCCGAATTCTTTTTTGAACGCGTCGAACGAACCGAAATCTTTTTCGATCTGTTCTTGGATCGCGCCTTCCAGTTTGCTGTCTTTGACCGGGGCCATCATCTGCCAGAAAAGGCTGTGGTTATAGTGACCGCCGCCGTTGTTGCGGATAGCCTGACGAACTGCTTCGGGCGCTTTTTCCCAGTCGGCGACAATCTCTTCGATATCTTTCGCCGCCCATTCGGGTGCTTTTTCCAACGCTTTATTCAAGTTGTTCACATACGTATCATGATGCTTATCATGATGGAACTGCATCGTTTCCTTGTCAATCACCGGTTCAAGTGCATCATATGCGTAAGGTAATTCAGGTAATGTAAATGCCATTATGGTTAGCTCCTTTCACAACTACTGCGAATAGTAAGTGTCACATCTACATTATAACCTGAAAACGGCAAATTGACTACTAATTTTTTCGATATAGTTTTTTTCTAACCTGCCCACTTTTCTTTTACTTCGTGCTTAACGCAATTTTTTGCAACACCTCACCGGGGTCATTTTCCGTATCGAGATGCAAAATAAGTTCCGCGATTTCAGCGGCGGCTTTCGCGCCGATAATCGGAACGGCGAGACCGTCATATTTCGCGCGAATTTCTTCGATGGTCATGGTATTGGCG
>USPU01000059.1 GCA_900556745.1 uncultured Veillonellaceae bacterium | reverse complement strand
GGCGACCAAAGCCGGCGTGATTATCAAATCGGGGGCGGCGCTCGAAGTGATGGGGCGCATCGATACGCTCGCGTTGGATAAAACGGGGACGATTACGACCGGCGCACTCGCGGTGACGGATGTGTTGCCGCTGCGGGACGATGTTTCCGAGCAAGAGCTCTTGGCGCTGGCGGCGGCGGCGGAAGAACAAAGCGAGCATCCGCTCGGCAAGGCGATTCTGCAAAAGGCGCGAGAGGTCGGCGTCACGCTGCCCGCGCATACCGATTTTGTGATGACGGGCGGCCGCGGCGTGAGCGTTCGGCTGACCGACGGCAGCGTTCTTTACGCGGGGAGCGAACGGTACCTCGCGCAAGAAGGAATCGACATCGCGCCGACGGTGGAAGCCGTGCTGAACGAGTTACGCAGCAACGGCAAAATCGCGGTGCTTGTAGCGCAAGCGGATCAACTCATCGGCGTGGTCGCTTTCGCGGATACGGTGCGCGCACAGATGCCGGCGGTGACGGCGGCGTTTCAACGCGCTCGACTCACGCCGGTCATGTTGACGGGCGATAATACGCAAACGGCGCAATTCGTCGGCGCAACCGTGGGCATTGATGAAGTGCACGCGCGCCTGCTGCCGGAAGACAAAGTAGCGTACATTGCCGCGCAGCAAAAAGCGGGCCGACGCGTGGCGATGGTCGGCGACGGCGTGAACGACGCGGCCGCGCTGAAACGCGCCGATGTCGGGATCGCGATCGGCGGCACGGCGGGCGATATGGCGATCGAGGCGGCGGATATTATTTTGCCGGGGAGCGATATGACGCGCTTACCGTACCTCGCGCGTCTTTCGCAAAAGACCTTGCGCACGATTCACATCAACTTGGCGATCGCGTTGTCGCTGAATATTCTCGGCGTCATTTTATCGCTTTTCGGCTGGCTGACGCCGGTGACGGGCGCGATCGTGCACAACGCGGGCTCGATTATCGTGTCGTTGCACGCGATTTGGCTCTATGAAACCAAAATTTTGACCGGCGTGCGGGAGGCGGATGCCCGACCGACTTGCGGCGCGTCATCGCGCGATATCATCCGCGGCTGATGACGCAAAAAAAAGACCTCGTATGAGGTCTTTTTTGTTGGTTAATTTTGCGCGGCATCGTCCGCGGGAAAAGAATGATCGGTCGGCGGCGCGAAATCGTCGCGATCGGCGACCTTGGTGACGACGCCGCGCACCGCTTTCATGAATTTCGGACGGGCGATCAGCACGGTATGACCGCAACCGCGGCAGCGAATGCGAAAATCCGCGCCGATGCGCAAGACTTCCCATTCCTTATTGCCGCAGGGATGCGGCTTTTTCATGGTGACAATATCGCCGATATCTACTTTTAAATACGCCATGGTTTCTCCTTACGCCTTTTTCACAAGCCGCGGCACCGTGCAGCTGCCTTGCGGCATGAGGCAAATGTCCGCGTTCGGACCGAGTTTTTGTTCCGCCAGCGCCAGCGCTTCTTCGACCGAATGCACCGGCGTGAAAAGGGCGGCGCGGGCCGCGTCGTCGGGCATTTCGGAAAGCAAATAAAAATCCGCTTTTTTCATCAGCCGCGTGACCGCGTACGCTTTGTGACGGCCAATTTGAAAATCTTCGCGCACGTACGCTTCGATTTTTTCCGGCGAAGGATACGCGCGCACCGTCGCGTCAACTTCACTGTTGCCCGAACCTTCCGGACAGGCGGCGAGTAAAATGACGACACCGCCTTCCTGCACGGCGCAAACGGCGTTGTCCATCGTTTTTTGGCTCTGGTAAATATTGATGTCTTTCGGATAGCCGCCGCACGTCACGATGACGATCGGATATTCGCGCGGAATCTCGACGCCGTTCATGCGGTCGACCAACTCGCAGGCTTTTTCGTGCGCGGTGATGTAGTCGCCGGCGAACACGCCGATGACTTCTTCCTTTTCATTCAAGACGGTATTGAGCAAAAAGGTCGGGCGGTGCATTTCACAGCCTTCGACCTGATCGAGATAGATCGGATTGGTTTTGATCTCACCAATGACCGCGTGCGGATCGAGCATCAAGGAGTGGTTGTGACGGATGGTTTCCCGATGCGCTACGCCCGGAAAGAGCGCCTTGCGCCCGCCGCCGAAACCGGCGAAGAAATGGTGAACGACGCTGCCGGTCAGAATTAATTTATCCGCGGCCAGCGCGTCTTTGTGAAACGCGACCGGCGTACCGTACGAGGTCGTGCCGATTTTGACGTAATCCGCGTCATGCCGCGCTTCCGCGTTGACCGTGCGCAGACGGCGAAAGAGATCTTCCGTGATTTGCGAAATCATTTCTTCGTCCGTCATCGGGCGATGCATGCCCAGCGCGAAAAGAATCGTGATATCTTCGTCCGCCACGCCGCGCTCGTTCAGCATCTCCACCATGACCGGCAGAAAAATATCCGTGTGCGCGACACGCGTTGTATCATTGACGATGATCGCGACTTTGTCGCCGGCGTCAATCAGTTCCGGCAGAGGGGCGGAGTCGATCGGATGCAAAAGCGCTTCACGAATCGCTCGGATCGGATCGGCGAGCGGCTGCATTTGCGCCATGGTTAAACAATTTTTTACCCGTTCGGCAGGCAATGTAAATGAAATTTCTTGGCGCCCGTAGGGCCAGGTGTAGGTGGTTTCCATGGGGCTTCCTTTCCGAATGATTTACATCATTTGCGCGGCGGCGTGAAGTTTTTCTTCTTTCAATATTTCGCTGGCTTGTTTGCCGGTTAGTGTTTCAATTTTGAGATAAAAAACCGCGACTTTATTCAGATATTGATCGACGTAAGCGTCCACCGCGTGCTCATGTTGTGGCAGGTAATGATTGCCGAAGCTCTGCATCAACATTTTTATTTCCGCTACGTCGCGGACGACGGTGAGCGGTCCGAAGGCGATAACGCTTTTAAAATACGTAGTAAATTCCTCTGCATGGATATCGGCGCGGTCGATTACGCAAAACGAGCCTTGCGGATGCGCGGCGATGGCGCTCATTTTATGTCCCTGCTGGGCGCCATGAAAATAAAGAGTATTGTCGTGATACCAATAATTGAGCGGAACGGCGTATGGTTGACCGTCGGTATCAATCAAAGCAAGCACGCCTTCATGGTGCTTCTGTAAAATTTTCTGACATGCTGCATTGCTGAGCGCCTGCTCAGGACGACGCATTGTTACTGATTTCATAGCTCCTCCTTTTTGCCCGTGTATAAAAAGCGTTGGCCGAGCCAATCGGTGGCGGACACGAGCATGCCTGTCGTTACAAAGTGACCGAGATTGTCGATGGATTCCGTTTTGACATCGGCGCCGGCGTCTTGCAAAATGGTGGCGAATTCCACATCCGCGCGCGGGTCAACGGAGTTGTCGGCGGCGCCGTGCATGAGGTAGAACGGTTTTTTCTTGAGGGCCTGCGCGTGCATATGCGGCGACATTTCCTCCACGTTTTTATTGATTTCAGCGGCCAGCGGATACATTTGGCCGAAGCGCGCCTGGAAGAAAAGATGACTCAGCGGCCAATGACCGGAACCGTTGATCGCGACCACGCCGGACACCGCTTTTTGCTGCGCGGCGACGCCGAGCGCGGAGAAACCGCCCATGGAATGGCCGGATGACACGATCAGTTTGTAACCGTTTTCCCTCGCGTAATCTATCCAAATATCGCTTTCGCGCACGTTTTGGAACAGCGTTTTCCAAAAGTACGGATACGATTTCGGATCTTCGTAATCGATTTCGCCGCGGTTGTCATGGTAAATCGCCGCCGGCACGATGACTTCCCAGCCGGCGTTCGCAAAGGCCAGCGCCCGCAGTTCCTGTCCGGCCATCTTTGAGCTCCAGCCGTGGTACCAAATCACCAGACCGCGCGGATTGACGGGGGTGTAGCGGATGGCATCGATGCCCCGGCGCGTAATGGTGGAGATGTTCACCATGAACGCGCGTGCTTGTTCACTCATTACATTCGACTCCTTTATTTTATCGGGAACGTATTGTTTTACGCTTAGTTTCATTCTATTACAAAAACGATGCGCCGCCAACCGCGCGCCCGCGGAAGACGAAAGCCGAGGAAAAAAGTTCGCGCGGGCGCAAAGGGCTGTCAGACGCTCGGCAAAATGCTTATACAAATTTTGCATTATACAATATCTTGTAACCGAAAAAAGAAGATGTATAATATATATACAAACTATTGATTACCTACTTGCAGGTTACAAAGATATCGCATGGAGGAGAAATATGAGTCGTTTTACCGGTTTCAGTGAGGAATTTATTCAGCAGTATCCGCATTTTCCGGCGCATATGACGCAGTTGGCGAAGTTCGTTTACTATCGCACGTATTCGCGTTGGCTGGAAGAGGAAGGGCGGCGGGAAACATGGCGGGAAACCGTCGTGCGCGCGCTCACGTATAATTGCCAAATGGCGGCGGAAAATCAGGAAGACGCGGAAGCGCTGTTTGACAATGTGTTCAACTTGCGTCAATTTATTTCGGGTCGCAGCTTGTGGATCGGCGGTTCGAGCGCGTCGGAAAGCCTGATCACGGCGAATTTCAATTGCGCCTTTACGGTGATGGATAATGTGCACGCGTTTGTCGATCTGTTTTACCTCTTGATGG
>USPU01000058.1 GCA_900556745.1 uncultured Veillonellaceae bacterium | reverse complement strand
GCAATCACGATTGCGGTGCTGACACTTTCTGCCGTGCATACACTAAACATTCCTGTCGATTTTGCGACGGCGTTTCTCCTCTGCGTCATTTCTGCCGTCGGTGCCTGCGGCGCATCCGGTGTAGCGGGCGGTTCGCTTTTACTGATTCCCTTGGCCTGCAGCCTGTTCGGTATCAGCAATGATATTGCCATGCAAGTCGTCGGTGTCGGTTTTATCATCGGTGTTTTACAAGACTCCTGTGAAACCGCTTTAAATTCTTCCAGCGACGTGCTTTTTACCGCTGTTGCAGAATTTGCCGAACGTCGTAAAGAAGGTCGTTTATAGTTACTAAATAAAAAACGGTATCCTTTTGAGGATACCGTTTTTTTCTTTATACTTTACCTTCCACAAAATATCTTGTCCACATCGAAACTTCATTTAAGCTCGGATGCGGCGCCATCGTTTCACTCACCGTTTGCACACGTTGCGGTAAAAGCTCACGAACTAAACCTCGCTCGCGCAATTTCTGCACCGTCTCCGAACCGATTTCAGGATGAATCGGCGTCAAGTCCATAGTCCCTGCATTCAACAAATTCACATATGGCTGGAGTAAAACAGAGGCCTGATACCCCACCATATGAGCGCCCAAAATGATTTGCGTCGGACGATCAATCACCAGCTTGATGAACCCGTCTTCCGGACTCCCGTGCGTGATACCGAGCGCATAGGCTTTAACAGTATCAGAGTAATAATGTAACGCGGTCTGCACTTCATATCCCTGTTCTTTAGCTGCTTTTTCCGTCAAGCCCACATGCGCCGCTTCCGGATGCGTATAGGTAACGACCGGAACATTCGTGTAGTTTGCCCAGCGCCATTTTTTCGGATCTTTCTCTTCATACAAATTATGGGCAATAATGCCTGCTTCATAGTTCGCTTTGTGCCGGAACGGCGCCTGCCCATTCACATCGCCCAACGCATAAATACCCGTTTGGGATGTTTCCAAAAACTCGTTTGTGATGATATTACCTTTAGCGTCTGTTTTAATTTCCGTCTTCGCCAAATTCAGCCAATCTGTGTTGGGGATAATTCCCGAGGCGACGAAAACAACATCCGTGGTAAAGGTCTTATTTTCTTTCGTCGCGCGATCGCTAATCGTACAACGGATCTCCTCACCGTCTTTGCGAACACTTTCGACCGACTGATTGGTATAAACGGTGACACCCGCATTTCGCAAGGACTGCAAAACGAATTCCGAAATTTCCGGTTCTTCACGCGGCACAAGATATTGATTATGCTGCACCAAAGTCACGTTGACGCCCAATGCGGAAAAACTGTGCGCAAATTCGGTACCAATCGGGCCGCCCCCCAAGATCGTCATGGTCTCGGGCAACGTTTTGAGAAAACGATCACCGAAAAAAGATTCGCTTGTTAAATAAGGAATGGTTTCCAAACCGGGCACATCGGGGATATTGGTGCGCGCCCCCACGCCCAACACAATGATCGGCGCGCTAATATCTGTCGCTTTACTTGCGTCACAAGTGATTTGGAGTGTATCTTTACCGATGAATTTCGCGGTGCCGTGATAAACATCCAAATTTTCACGTTGCTCATAATCTTTCGCCATAGTTTGCGAGACGTTGATTTGTTTCCAAAGCCGTCGCGAAATAACTTCCCAATCGAGCGTCGGTTTCTCTCCTTTGACTCCCATTTCGGCCCAGCGTTCCGTATCCCGCAATGCGTCTGCCGCCGTTACCATAACCTTCGTCGGAATGCAGCCGTGGTTGAGGCAGGTACCGCCAAATTTAGCCCGTTCCACTACTGCTACCTTTTGCCCGTGTTGCAATGCAGTTTCCAACACGGTCAGAGCGGCACCGGTGCCCACTACGATTAAATCATATTTTTTTACCATGGTATCTCCCTTCGTTTGCATTAATGATTACTCATTTCCTTTATTTTAACATGATGACGAAAATAGAATTTTTTAAAGATGCTATAATGAAAAAAAGACTATGCAAAGGAGGTTGCTATGACACGCAAAAATGCATCCTATCAAGAACGACTGAAAGCATTTCAAGCCCTTTTACAAAATCATCAACGTATTGTTTTTTTCGGCGGTGCCGGCGTATCTACCGAATCCGACATTCCGGACTTTCGCGGGACGCACGGTATCTTTAACCGTGACACGGGTACGCCTTACTCGGCGGAAGAAATGGTCTCACATCATTTCTATGTCGAGCATCCGGAAGAGTTTTTCAGCAATTACAAAGTACGCCAAGGTATGATGAAGGATGTACAACCAAATCGCGCCCATATAATGCTCACCAAATTGGAAAAACTGGGAAAACTCCAAGCGATTATCACACAAAATATTGACGGTTTACACCAACGCGCCGGTAGCCAAACCGCTTACGAACTGCACGGCTCCATTCATCGCAATTACTGTACAAAATGCCATGCATTCTATTCCATTGAAGATATTATCGAACGCAGCAATCCGATACCGCATTGTGGCAAATGCGGCGGCATTATTAAGCCGGATGTCGTTCTATTTGAAGAACCATTGGATAACGATACGGTTTTCAACGCGATTCAAGCGATTCGTGATGCTGATATGCTGATTATCGGCGGCACCAGTTTAGTGGTTTGGCCAGCCGCGGGATTCATTCATGAGTTTGGCGGCGATGCAATAGTGTTAATTAATCAAGATTCCACTCCGCGCGATCAAGCGGCCAATATTTTATTTCGAGAGTCTATCGGTCAGGTATTGGAGGACGCGATCTCGCCTTTACTTATATAAAAAACACGGCGTACGCCGTGTTTTTTTATTTCTATTGTTTCGTGTTTTCTTATTGATTCTTTTGCGGATGGTGTTTTGCCGTCACTTCTGTGCGACGTTTACGGGCACGATTACGACCGACTTTGATTTGCGGTAGCGGTCCGCCGATGACGTGACGTAAATGATCCGGCCAAGCGTAATCGACTGCTAACGCCAACAGCATAGCCAACAACGCCGCTACCGACCAAGGCACGAAAATAGTCAGCGCCTGCTCGCCGATCAGGCACCACAGTAAAAATAGTCCCATCCCGACCTGACCGATATAACCCCAGCCAATGGCATATACATAGCGAAGCCAACCGCTGTTTTTCTTTTGCTCCATTACGGTTCCGAAATAATAGGCAGCGGTGCCGACCGAAATCGCCAGCATCAAATGTCCGGCAATTCCCAGCGGTAACCCTTGCCAATAGCCAACCATAATAAAACCTATAAACCCGACCAATGCGCCGATGATTAGCGCCATGATGAGTGCTGCCAAGTAAGGAGAAAACACTGTTAAATTAACATACGGAATAATTTGCAAACCCATTCCGGCGATGCAAATCATAATATATGCAAAAGTAAATAAGACAAGACGTTAACGTGACATGTAAAAACTCCATTTCTCAGTATAAGTTATTTAGATTACAGCATTTCACTTCCGCTTCGCCAACTGCACCCGGTCACATAATAAAAAAGGCGCTGCTTACGCAGCGCTTTTTTGTTAATGATTATTTTTCAATCGCGCTGACAACGCCCGCGCCGACGGTGTGACCGCCTTCACGAATCGCGAAACGCAAACCTTCTTCAATCGCGATCGGCGTGATCAGTTCGATTTTCATCGTGACGTTGTCGCCCGGCATGCACATTTCTGTGCCTTCCGGCAGTTCAATGTTACCCGTTACGTCCGTGGTACGGAAGTAGAATTGCGGACGGTATCCGTTAAAGAACGGAGTGTGACGGCCGCCTTCTTCTTTCGTCAAGACGTATACTTCCGCCGTGAATTTTGTGTGCGGATGAATGGTGCCCGGTTTCGCCAGTACCTGACCGCGTTCGATGTCCGTACGTTCAATACCGCGCAACAGCGCGCCGATGTTGTCGCCGGCTACGGCCTGATCCAAGATTTTACGGAACATTTCTACGCCCGTTACTACCGTGCTGGTCGGTTTGTCCTGCATGCCGACGATTTCTACGGTGTCACCGACTTTGACTTCACCGCGTTCCACACGGCCGGTAGCTACCGTACCGCGTCCGGTGATGGTGAAGATGTCTTCGACCGGCATGATGAACGGTTTGTCCGTGTCACGTTCCGGTGTCGGAATGTACGCATCTACTTGTTCCATGAGTTCCAGAATTTTCGCTTCCGCGTCTTTGTCGCCCTGCAAGGCTTTCAGTGCGGAACCGACTACGACCGGAATGTCATCGCCCGGGAAGTCGTAGCTCGAGAGCAGTTCGCGGACTTCCATTTCAACGAGTTCCAAGAGTTCCGGATCGTCTACCTGGTCGGCTTTGTTCAAGAATACGACCATGGCCGGTACGCCTACCTGGCGAGCCAAGAGGATGTGTTCACGAGTCTGCGGCATCGGGCCGTCAGCGGCCGATACGACGAGGATCGCGCCATCCATCTGCGCGGCGCCGGTGATCATGTTTTTAACATAGTCGGCGTGACCCGGGCAGTCTACGTGAGCGTAGTGACGGTTGTCGGTTTCGTATTCTACGTGCGAGGTGTTGATGGTAATACCGCGTTCGCGTTCTTCCGGCGCTTTATCGATCTGGCTGTAGTCCTGGAATTCCGCTTTGCCGCTTTCCGAAAGAACTTTCGTGATCGCGGCGGTCAGGGTTGTTTTACCATGGTCAACGTGACCGATGGTACCAATATTAACGTGCGGTTTGCTGCGTTCAAAATGTGCTTTTGCCAT
>USPU01000057.1 GCA_900556745.1 uncultured Veillonellaceae bacterium | reverse complement strand
CGCCTTCGGCGGGAACGGTCGTGAGTACTTTCGGCAAATGAATGCCGATGTCCGCCAAAATACTTGTAAAATAGGCCGACCAGCCGCCGGCCACAGCGCTTGCGCCGACAGTGTACTCTAAAATAAGCGACCAGCCGACGAGCCAGCCGAAAATTTCACCGAGTGAGACATACGCGTAGGTGTACGACGAGCCCGCGACCGGAATGAACGACGCGAGTTCCGAGTAAGCGAGGCAGACGAACGTGCAGACGATGGCGGCGAGCACGAAGGAAAGCATCAAGCCGGGACCCGCGTATTCGGCGGCGACGATGCCTGTCAAAACAAAGATGCCTGTACCGATCATAACGCCTAAGCCCAGTAGGGTAATATCCAGTGCCGTCAGCGATCGCCGCAATTTGCGATCTTCGCCTTGCGCGGCGATTTCCTCCAGCAAACTGCGCAGATTTTTAGTGCGGAAAATAGACAAAATAACACTTCCTCGTTAATATAAATTTATTTCTATTTTAGGGATATTTATTTCCAAATGCAAGCATTGGAAATAAAAAAAGTCTCGTCATTGACGAGACTTTTTGCAGTTTATCTTCGCAGCGGAGCAAGGTATGCGGCGAGGGACTCTGCCGCGGTTTTATTGTTCGTATCCGCTTCGCGAATAAAGATCCCTTTTTGCACGGCGGCATACGGCGCCAATTTGCGAATGCGCTTTACAGATTTACCGAGACCGCCGCCGCCACAGGAACAAATCGGATAAATCGTTTTGCCGGCCGTGTCGACATCGTGCAGAAAACGCATGACCGGTGTGGGAAGTTCCCACCACCACAGCGGATAGCAAAGAAGAATTTCACGGTAGGCGCTGCTATCGGGAATCTGACGCAGTTTCGGCAACTCGCCCGCGATGAGGCTCGCGCCGGAACGCATGACGCTCAGAATATAGTTTTCCGGATAGCGGGCGACTAAGTTCAACTCGCAAAGATCACCGCCGACTAACCTTTGGGCGAGACGGGCGAGCTGTTTGGAGTGACCGGTTTTTGAAAAATAAACAATCAGCGGGGTAGTCATGCTGCATGCTCCTTTCCAAAAAAATAGCGGACCCGCGAGGGTCCGCTATGCGGGTATATATTATTTTGTCAAGAAAGCGCGCGTGAACCAAATCTTCAGCGCATAGAATTCAACATGATCCTCCATCATGTTAGCCAAGAGGAAGTTGTCTTCTTTGTCCGCTTCTTCACGAATCTTCAATGCTTCATCGCGCATGAGCTCCAAGTCGCCCAAAAGGATTTCGAGAGTTTCTTTCACCGCATACGGTTTCGATTCGATTTCTTTGAGGCTGGCGATCTTCAGATATTCTTTGGCGGTAACAACCGGGAGTTCTCCCTGTTGTTTCATGAGTTCGGCAACCGCATCATAGTATTCAAATGCTTCATCGTAAATATCTTCCAGGAATTCGTGGATGGCTTTGAACGGAATTCCTTCGACGTTGAAATGCAGGTTGTGAAGTTTAATGTTCCAAAGAGCCAAGTCAGCCAAATACTGGTTTACAGATTTTGCGTTTTTCATTATATAACTCCTCCTTAATACTAATCAGGCCACCCTTTTGTGTCCTTTTCTTGTCCTATGATTATTGTATCGCAATTTATAGATGTTTGCAAGAATCATGCTAATCATCGCAGTGAGCGCGGGTTGACAGAAAGGTTTTTCGGCAACGGGCGTCGAGAGTGTTCACTATCGTAGCCATACGATTTTGGCGCACCATCCGTTTGAAAATCTTTTTCAGGCGGATTCCGGTTTGTGAAACGGTCTGAAAAGTCATGCGGAAAATCCCGCCGGCAAAGGCGGCTGCGCGATGGATATATGCTATAATAAAATAATAAAAATAATGAAAACAGGGAATATCCCGAGGGAGTGGCAACATGGTTTCGTATTTGGTAATTCTTTTGGTCGCTTTGGCCTTTTTATTGGTATGTCGTCTTTTCTTTTACAAGCCCGCGCCGCGCCGACGCGCTCCGTATGTACCGCAAGCGTCTCGTCGCCGCCACGCGCAGGAAAGAGTGGTGCCGGAACGTTTGCAGGTGCATCCGGAGCCGGCTTGGTCGTCGAGTGCGGTTGATACCACAGTAATTCAATCCGCCGACGCACCGGCGGTTGCCAAAGCGGGGCAGGAAACACGCGAATTGCCGCGTCTTTCTCCGACCGCTGAAAGTGAACCGGAACGGGACGAATTGGCGCAAACGCAAATTGTCAATCGCGAAAACTTAAAGGAACTCGTGCAAAGCGCGACGAAGCCGGAACCGGCGACGGCGACGGCGGGCGCGGTACGTGAAAAAGAGCCCGTGCAGCAGCTCACATCGGCGCCTGAAATTACCGATACATTGGAAGACGCGCAGTCGTTACTGCGTCGGCAGGTACGTCATTTTTTGGTGCGGTATGCGACCATCAGTCCGGATATGGCGGACGATGTGGAACGTGTGACGGCGTTGGCGTTTGCCAAGTTGGGCGATGTGGACGACAGCGAGATCCAAGATATGATCGCTCACATTATGGTGCAGGAAGCATTGCAAAATGCGCAGCGAGTTTATGTTATGACTCCGGATGATACTGTTTTGGAAATGGTTACCGACGCCTTTGCCGAAGTCGCTTTGGGAGAACGCGCCGAAACGCAGACCTTATTGGCGTACGATGCCTTGGCGGCGATGACGCATTTGGAGCAGGGTCATTACCGCATCTTGGCGTTGCTGCTTTTGTTCCACTACTCGCGTCACGCGGATAATATCAGCGCGGCGGCATTTCGCCGTTACGCGAAAAAATATGTGCAGCCGTTGTTGCAGGATTTGCCGACGGAGTACAGCTACTATCAGCAACTCGAATATTTGCGTTGCACCAGCATGGCGCGCAAGGATTTGCCGCTCGGTCAGGTACTGCGCGAATCGTATCCGTACTTCTTCGGCTACATGGGATTCACCAAAGATGAATTGGCGTCCGCGCTCGGTGGCGAACGTTTGCCGGCGCAATACCTCGTGCGCTCGGCGTACGGTGATTACTATAAGTTGGCGGTCACCGATGCCGGCGAACTGCCCGATTTTTTCCGGACAGTCAATATTCGCGATGAAGCTACACGTAACCAATTGACGGAGCTGATGCAATCGCGACCTGTCGTATATGAACGGAGCGCGACAACCAAAGTGTTGCGGGCCGTGTCGCCGACCCTGGCACGGCTCGCCGACGCGTGGGACAGCAGTATGATGCGTCGTTCCGCGCCGACACTTTTAGGCATGTATATCGGCAAACTTTATTTAAAAGAAGAAATTCAGGAAGATTTTGACCTGTCACGCTGGCTATAAGAAAATGGAGGTACCGGGGTGGGAGTTTTTGACATCATCGGTCCGGTGATGATCGGGCCGTCGAGCTCGCATACGGCGGGCGCGGCGCGTTTGGGACGCTTGGCTCGATACTTATTGGGCGAATCGCCGATCAAGGCGGAGATTACTTTCTACGGTTCGTTTGCGCAAACGTATCGGGGACACGGGACGGACCGCGCCTGTGTGGCCGGACTCTTGGGCTGGGCGCCGGATGATCCGCGCTTGCGCGATGCGTTGACGATGGCCCCCGAACTGGGGCTGCAGGTGACGATTACCGCGTCCGCGGCGGAAACGGAACACCCGAATACGGTGCGCTTTCGTTTGACCGGCGGCAGCGGGAAAGTACGCGAATTGATGGGCGTGTCCACCGGCGGCGGCCGGATTCGCATGCGCGAGTTTGACGGCTACTCGGTCGACTTGGATGGTTCCAGCCACACGCTTTTGACGCGGCATAACGATCGACCGGGAATCGTGGCTTTTGTTTCCCAAATTTTAGCGGCGCAAGATATTAATATTTCGGCGATGCGCCTGTTTCGACAGGAACGCAAACGCCTGGCGATGATGTTTATTGAAACGGATACGCCGGTCGCTAACGCGACGCTGGCGGAGATCGCGGCGCATCCGGCGATTGAAGTTGTGCGGACGTTTCCGCCGGTGTAAGGAAAGGAGTCGGCATGAGCTCATTACGGGAATTATGGGAACAGGCGACAGCGGCCGATCAACGTGTCGGCGATTTTGTCGCGGCGCAGGAAGCGGTGGCCAATGAACAACCGTTGGTGGCGGTGCGCCGCAAAATGCAGGATATGTTAGCCGCATTTCGCGAGTCGGCTCAAACCGGCATCAGTGACGGCGGCAGTTCGCCGAGCGGTTTGACAGGTGGGGATGCCTTGCGCATGCGCGATGCGGCCCCGCATTTTTTGAACGGCTATGCATGGCGCGCGGCGACACTCGGTATGGGCATTGCGGAAGCCAATGCGAAAATGCGTCGCATTGTGGCATGTCCGACCGCGGGTTCGTGCGGCATTTTGCCGGCGGTCGTGTTGACGCTGGCGGAACGTTTGGGCAGCAGCGATGATGATATTTTGCGGGCATTATTTACGGCCGCGGGCGTCGGTGACGTTATTGCGAAAAACGCGATGATTGCCGGTGCTGTCGGCGGTTGTCAGGCGGAATGCGGAACGGCTATTGCCATGGCCGGTGCGGCCGGTATCGAATTGTGCAACGGCACGACCGAACAAATGGATCACGCGGTCGCATTGGGACTTAAAAATGTATTGGGACTGGTTTGCGATCCGGTCGGCGGTTTGGTTGAAGTACCGTGTGTGAAGCGCAATGCGTTTCATGCGGTGCACGCGTTGGTGGCGATTGAGTTGGCATTGGCGGGTGTCAAAAGCGCGATACCCGCGGATGAAG
>USPU01000056.1 GCA_900556745.1 uncultured Veillonellaceae bacterium | reverse complement strand
CCACGCTGTACAACCTGAATTTGATGTTATTGCGGTGCATTTTATTATTTTTATATAAAATTTCCTGTCTAATTATTTTACCTGATTATTTTATTTGTTTGACGAAGCTGTGACAATCTGCTATATTAATGGCAATTTTAAAAATCCAAGGAGGTCATAACATGAAAAAATGGTACAGTTTAGCCGGTGTCGGTGTCATGGCATGTGCGCTTTTAATCGCCGGCTGCGGCAGCGACAAACAGTCGGAAAAGGCAGCCGCTCCTGCACCGTCCGTCACGATTAAGGTGGGTGCCACTCCGGTACCGCATGCGGAGATTCTGAATAACGTCAAAGACGCGCTCGCGAAAGAGGGAATCAAACTTGAGATCGTTGAATTCACCGATTACGTACAGCCGAATCTCGCGCTGAACGATAAAGAACTCGACGCGAACTTCTACCAGCACCAGCCGTACTTGGACAATTTCAACTCCGAACACAATTTGAAATTAGTTTCCGCGGGCGCGGTCCATCTCGAACCGATGGGCGTATACTCGAGTAAGTTGAAAGACTTGAGCGGTTTGCCGGAAGGCGCGAAGGTAGCGATCCCGAACGACCCGACCAACGGCGGACGCGCATTGCTTCTGCTGAAAGCGGCCGGTTTGATCGACCTGCAGAAAAACGCGGGCATCACGGCGACAGTAGCGGACATCATCGCCAATCCGAAAGGCTTGGTCATTTCGGAACTGGAAGCCGCGCAATTACCGCGCGCTATCAATGACGTCGACATTGCCGTTATCAATACGAACTATGCGATTGACGCGGGCATGAACCCGACCTCCGACGCGCTCTATCTCGAATCTAAAGATTCCCCGTACGCCAACATCGTCGTCATTCGTGACGGCGACCAACAACGTCCGGAAATCAAAAAACTGATGAAAGCGCTGCAAAGCGAGTCCACCAAGAAGTTTATCTCGGATAAATACAAAGGTGCCATTATCTCCGCTTTCTAAGCATACAAAAAGACCTGCCGCGGCAGGTCTTTTTTATTATCCGAGTGTTCCCCAGCGCGCCAGAACCGTTCTCACGGCAGCGTCGGAAATAGCGCGCCAGGACACCGGCGCGCCGGGATTTTCTTCATGCGCGGCAAGCGTCTTTTCGTAACAGCCTACATCATACCAAATGCCGGCTTTAAAGCCCGTCTGATGCATGATCCCGTACTGTCTAAATCCGCATGCCGTATGCAAACGAATACTGGCAGGATTGGGCAATGTGATCAGACTGTACGCGTTTCGGATCCCCTGTCGCGCCAGGATCTCCAATAATGCGCCCATCAGTTTAGTGCCGATCCCCCGATGCGTCACGTTTCGGGCGAGGTAAATGGATACCTCCGCATTCCAATCGTACGCGGCCCGATCCATATGGCGATGCGCATACGCATACCCGACTATTTCACCGCCATATTCCGCAACAATGTAAGGATACATGGCGGCGATCTCTTCAATTCGCTCGGCATATGCCGCTTCGCTCGGAAGTTTTATCTCAAATGTAATGGGCGTAGCGATATAGGGGGCGTAAATCGCGCGCAAGGCCGACGTATCTTTTTCATCCACCGGACGCAGCGCCAGCGTCGCCATTATTCTTTCTCCGCCAGCGCCCGCTGCAATGCTTCGCGCACAAGTTCCCACTCCGCTCGGGCGCGCGTTCGATTCCCCGCCTGATCGGCCGCGCTCGCCGCCTGCAAGTGAACCACTGCCGCCGCTAAAATCGGTGTCAACCGTTTGTCTTCGGTAAAATCCTGCGGATCAATATCGCGCAGGTGCGGCTCGGCCAGAATCCGGTCAATGTACCAAAGCGCTTTCTGCAGGTCGAGGCGGTACGTTTCGGGTGATTTTTTACCGGCGCGGCTGATATACGCCAGCGCGTCACCGGCATGGTGATCCAACCTCCACGCCTCAATGGCTTCGATCGTTTCATAACGGCCGTCTGTGTAGTAAGACGGACTTTGCACAGGATCATGCGGTTTTCGTTTCATAATTTCACCTCATTACGTTGCAAAGAAAAGTTTTCTTCATTGTACATCATTATTTATTTTATACATCTACATATGCACAAATATAAAAGCCGCTCTCATCATGATGAGAGCGGCTTTTTACGATTCATATTTCTTCTGCTCAGCCGCGCGCCGGCGCAAATTTTTCCATGTACGCGCGCGCTTTCGCGAAATCGGCTTCATTCGGATGACCGGCGCTTTCCTCCACGGAGCGGCGCATCTGTTCCGGCGTGTGGTAGGAATTCGGATTGGCGTGTTTTCGCATCGCTTCAATCAGTTTCGGATCGATCGCGCCGCGAAACGCCAGCGTGCCCGAGACGCGACAGTTATCCGCCAACAGATCCGCCGCTTTTTGCAGCGACGTTTGCGCATGCTCGGATGTCGGATCGGCGCCGAGCGTGGCAAATAATACGACCTCCGTATTTTGCAACGACGCCAAATAATCCCGCGCCTGCGCATTGGGCATTCCTTTATCCACCCAAAAGCCGACGAACACCGCGTCAAATTCCGCCGGATCGACGCCTTCGCGTATTTCCGCGAGACGACTGCCCTTCGGCGCCGCTTCATAAAACGCTTCGGCCATGCGGCGAGTGTTGCCCGTGCGACTTGAATATACAATCAGATATTTCGACATGCTCTTTCTCCTCCTCTTGTTGCCGCGAGTCGGTTATCCGGCGCAATGATCGCCTGACGCAGAGCTTGCGGCTGTTTCCTCAATGCTTAAAACGACATCGGATTATCCGCAGCCAAATTATTTTTCGCGTCTTTGTCGTCCGATGCAAAAGCTGCCGCGTCGTACGCCAAGTAATGAAACGCCCATTTCAAAAAGCGCGACATCGCTTTGTACGCATATCGGCCGGCCGCCGTGTAGACGTAGGCATCGCCGCGCCTCGTGACCAGTCCGTTAGTTTCCCAAGATTGCAAAATCGGCGTGAGAAAAAGTGACATGGGTAAATCGGTTTCTTCGTCCAAACGTTGCGGTATGATCACACCGCGATCCGCCGCCGATGTCAGGCGCCGCAACGCCGCGTCTTCCGTACCAACGAGACTCCCTGCCATCGGCCGATATCCTTGCGCAACCGCCGCGCGATACATGGGCGGCACAATCGGTTTCATAAAGCGGACGCGTCCCAAGCGACCGCCGCATGCCATGCCAAAAGCCACCATGTCGTGGCCGGCAAAGACCAATGTATTGTACAGGCTGCGCTCACTTTTGCGAGTACGCCAATGTGAACAGGAAATCGGCTCGGCGACCGCTTCCAACTCTTCCGTGGCGGCGCGGAACAACTCCTGCAATTTATCTTGATCCTGCGTCCAGTTATTTCTTTTATATTGCTGCCCTAAAATCGATTTCGGCAAAATTTGCAATTTGTACAGATCCAAGCCGGCAATCCCGCACTCCATCGCATCGCGCACATCTTCACGAATGCTCGCGACTGTCTGTCCCGGAAGCCCGTAAATCAAATCAATGACAATATCCGCTCGCCCCGCCGCGACGTATTCGCTCAGGCGGCGCTTGGCGCTTTCCCGCGTATCGCGACGGCCGATACGTTGGCGCACGTCGGTCGTAAACGCCTGCACACCGAAACTGAAGCGATTAATCCCGCTCGTGACCGCAGCGTGATATTTTTCCATATTCAAATCATCTAAACTTGATTCAAAAGTGATTTCCGCCGTCGGAGCTATGGTAAACGCCTTGTGCAACGCTCCCATGATCGCTTGGATCTGTTCCGACTGCAATACGCCGGGTGTGCCGCCACCAAAGAAAATCGCCGCCACGTTCGCCGTGCGCGCGAATTCCGTTTGTCCGATGTAAGCGATTTCCTGCAAGAGCAGCGCCACATATTCTTCCACCTGTCGCTCCTGATAATGCTGCTTGGAAAACGCGCAATACGTGCATTGTAGTGTGCAAAAGGGAATATGCAGGTACAACGCGATCGGTCGTGCGGACGCAGGCCGATCCAAATAATCTTTCAATCTCGCCTGCAACGCATCCGGGTCCAACCGCACCTGCTGTGCCAATGCGGGTATGTCCCGCCATGCGATATCCCAGGGCGCACGTCGCCACTGCGCTCCCGCCGCGACAAAAAGCGGTTCGTTTCGCAAGGATTCCCAACGGACCCTCCATTGCTCTCGCGTAACCGTCATCATTGGCGCTCCTCACCGGAATTCGCATGACCGCCGACGACATCCGCCATGTACCGAACCGATTGCGGATACGCAACGCCGGGATTGCTCGTGAAAAGTTCCTGCGGCAGCTGATACACGCGACCGTTTCGCACCGCCCGCAACGTCGCCCACGCCGGTTGATCCAAAAGCGCCTTGTCAAAAATGCCGTCCGATTCTCCGCGTCGGGCCATCGACCGCAATAAAATCACGTCGGGATCCGCCGCCGCCAAAGCCTCCAAACTGAACGGCGCCAAACGCGCGGATTCCGTTTGACCGCGACCGGCAAACACATCCGTGAAGCCGAGCCGACGCGCGACGTCGGAAGCGATACTCGTTTCATAGTCCAGCGTCACCGCCTGCGATGTACCGAATAAAATCGCTACCCGCACGGGTTCGCGCGGCGCCTTGGCGATTTCCTGCTGCATTCTCCGCGCCAGTTCCTGTTGCACTGCGGCGGCTCGTTCATTATTCCCGCTCACCGCTCCGCACAAACGAATCGCCTCGCACACATCATCATAATTTGTCAAATTCAGCAAATATACCGGAATATGATTCGCCTCCAGCACCTGCGCCAATTTACCGTGCAGTTTGCCGTATCCGATCACCAGATCCGGATTCGCCGCGACAATTGCCTCCGCATTCGGATGCGCCAAATGGCCGACTTTCGGTTTGTCTTTTGCCCGCTCCGTAACGCGATCATTACCGGTTTCCGCCCAGGCGACGTAATCGCCGCCTACCGCCTCCATAATTC
>USPU01000055.1 GCA_900556745.1 uncultured Veillonellaceae bacterium | reverse complement strand
ACCAAATGCTGTACGTTATGTCATTGGCACTGCTGTTCGTATTTCTTTCGCTGGCCGCTTTGTACGAAAGCTGGAAAATTCCGTTTTCCGTACTTCTTTCGGTACCGGCCGGATTCTTGGGAGTGGCTTTCTTCGGCTGGCTCTTTAACATCAACAACGACATTTACTTCCAGATCGGTCTGCTGACGATTATCGGATTGGCTGCGAAAAACGCGATTTTGATCGTGGAGTACGCCAAAATCCGCGTGGATCACGGCATGGATCACGTCAAAGCAGCCATCGAGGCTTCTAAAATTCGTTTGCGCCCGATCCTGATGACTTCATTGGCATTTATTTTGGGTTGTTTACCGTTGGCGCTTTCCACCGGCGCGGGCAGCGTTTCGCGCAGTGAAATGGGCACGACAGTCGTCTTTGGCATGTTGACGGCGACGGCGTTGGGAATCTTTATGATTCCGATGCTCTTTGTCGCGATTGAAAGCATCGGTAACGACAGCAAAAGAAGCAAGGAATAAGAAAAAAGAGCCGGTCATTTGACGGGCTCTTTTTCTGAATGCCAACGTGCTTCATGGTATAATAAATAGCAGAATATTTTAATTCAAATGATGAGGTGACAAAATGGCAGAAATGATTTTAGTGTCGGGCCATAAGAGTCCGGATACGGATACGATCTGTTCCGCATTGGTTTGCGCTCATTGGTTACGGGCGCAGGGGAAAGAAGCCAAAGCGATTCGCGCGGGCGAAATCAATAAAGAAACGGTATTTGCATTGGACTACTTCGGCAGCGAAGCGCCGGAGCTGTTGACGCGGGTAGAAGCCGGTCAGCCGATGTATTTAGTCGATCACAATGAAAGCAAACAAGCCGTAGACGGGATGACTGACGCGGATGTACAGGGATTGATTGACCACCATCGCCTCGGCGATTTCACGACGGATCAGCCGATTTTGATACGCATTGAACCGGTCGGTTGCACGGGAACGATTTTATATTCGCTCTATCAGCAGTGCGGTATTGAAATTCCGCGGCAAATGGCGGGTCTGATGCTGTCGGCGATTATTTCCGATACCCTGTTGTTCCGTTCGCCGACGTGCACGGAACGGGACCGCAAATCCGTGCAAGAATTGGCGCAAATCGCCGACGTCGATTATGAAAAATACGGTATGGACATGCTCAAAGCCGGTGCCGATCTTTCCGACAAAACGGCAGCGGAATTGGTCCTGACCGATAAAAAAGAATTTGACGGCAAAAAAGGAACATTCAGTATTGCCCAGCTTTCCGTCATGGATACGCAACCGATTTTGGCGCAACGCGATGAGCTTTTACGCTTGCTGGAAGAAGATCGCGCCGCCCATAATTATGAGGCATCCTTTTTGATGGTCACGGATATTTTAGAGGAATCGACGGATCTGCTGTACACCAGTCAGGTGGAAACCGCGATCGAAGCGGCGTTTCAGGTCAAAGGCAACGCGCAAACATTGCATTTGCCGGGCGTGATGTCGCGTAAAAAACAGGTCGCTCCGCCACTGCTGGGGGCATTATAAAAAGGTTGCTCCGGCAACCTTTTTTTCTTGGGAGAACGGATGACAGATTACTTTACTTCATTGAACGACAAGCAGCGCGAAGGCGTGCAAACGATTCAAGGCCCGGTTCTGATCTTGGCGGGCGCCGGTTCGGGCAAAACCAAAGCCTTAACCAGTCGCATTGCGTACATGCTGGAGCAGGGGATTTCGCCGCAGGAAATTTTGGCGATTACCTTTACCAATAAAGCGGCGAAGGAAATGAAAGAGCGTGTGAAAAAATTAGTGGGAGCGTCAGCGGATCATATGTGGATCAGCACTTTCCACTCGTTTGGCGCGCGCTTTTTACGGCGCGAAATCGATGTCATACCGCCGTATACTCGCCAATTCACGATCTATGATGCGCAAGACAGCCAACAGGTCGTCAAAGGCATTTTAAAAGAGATGAACCTCGACGATAAGCAGTTTGCGCCCAATGCGCTACAAGCGCGCATTTCCAATGCGAAAAATAATTTGCAAAACGCGCGTGCGGCGCAAGAGGCGGCGGACGATTTCTTTGCGGAAAAAGCCGCTGAAGTTTACGCTCGCTATGAAGCGATATTGCAAGCCAACAATGCGTTGGATTTCGATGATCTGTTGCTGCTGCCGGCGGTTATTTTGCAACGTCATGCGGATGTGCGCAAGGCGTATCAGAACCGCTTTCGTTATATTTTGATCGATGAGTATCAGGATACCAACCACGCGCAATACGTTCTGACTCAAATGCTGGTCGGTCCCGAGCAAAATCTTTGCGTGGTCGGCGATGTGGACCAGAGTATTTACTCATGGCGCGGCGCCGATGTGCAGAATATTATTGATTTTCAGAGAGATTATCCGCGGGCGAAAGTGTTGAAGCTTGAGCAGAATTATCGCTCGACGCAGACGATTTTGAATGCGGCTAATCATGTCATTGAAAATAATGAGCACCGCCCCAGCAAAAATCTTTGGACGGATCAGGCGAATGGCGAGCCGATTTACTACTACGAAGCGGTTTCCGAAACGGACGAAGCGCAGTTTTGCGCCGGTGAAATGCAGCGTCTGGTGAGTGAAACTCCCGCGAAATACGGCGATATGGCGGTGTTGTACCGCACCAATGCGCAGTCGCGCGCTATGGAAGAAGCATTGGTACGACGCGGTATCGCCTATACCATTGTCGGCGGGACACGCTTTTACGATCGCCAGGAAATCAAAGATGTGTTGGCGTATTTAAAAGTGTTGCAAAATCCGCGCGACGATGTCAGCGTGGAACGCATTATCAATGTTCCCAAGCGCGGTATCGGCACCACTACGGTAAGCCGCGTTAAGGACGCCGCGCGGTTACAGGGCGTGTCATTGTTTGAAATGATTATGGCCGCGGACGGAATTGAGTCATTAAATGCCGGTACACGCAAAAAGCTGAACGCTTTCAGTGTTTTGATGTTGGAATTGATGAATACGGCGACGACCGAAAACGTTACCGACTTATTGGAAGCGGTGTTGGCGCATACCGAATTGATTACCAGTCTGTTGAATGATACGGATCCGCGAGCGCAAAGCCGCGTCGAGAACATCGGCGAATTGGTGTCCGTTGCCAAAACCTACGAAGATGAAACGGAAGATCCCACGTTGCAAGGCTTTTTGGAACAGGTCGCGCTGGTAAATGACGTCGATACATTTGAAGAAAGTCGCGAAAAGGTTACCTTGATGACGTTGCACAGCGCCAAAGGTTTGGAATTTCCCATCGTCTTTTTGATCGGTATGGATGAAGGACTTTTCCCGCATGCGCGGACGCTTTTCGCGCCGGATGAACTGGAAGAAGAGCGGCGCTTATGCTACGTCGGGATCACGCGTGCGGAAAAAATTTTATATTTGACGCACGCCAGCTCTCGTACCGTGTTCGGCAGCACCAATCCGTACTTGGTGAGTCGTTTTGTCGGTGAAATCCCTGAAGATCTGGTGGAAAAGAAAGAAAATAAAAACCGTATCCGTTGGGGGCAGGCCGACCGGGCGAAACGAACCGGCCAACGTGTAGTCAGCAATGCTTCTGTCGGTGTCACCGCGCCGAAAGGCAAGGTTAACGCCCGCTATGACTGGCGGGTCGGCGATCGGGCGCGCCACACGAAGTGGGGGCTCGGTACGGTGGTGGAAGTGCGCGGTGAAGGCGAACGCATGCAATTAAAGTTAGAATTTCCGGGCCGGCAGGTGCGCCTGGTAATGGTAAAATTCGCGCCTTTAACAAAGGAGTAAGCCATGGTTGAGAAAACTGCCGCTGAACGCGCACGGGAATTGCGCGAAACGTTACAACACCACAGCTATTTATACTATGTGCTTGATCAGCCGGAAATCAGCGATTTTGAATTTGACAAATTGTATCGGGAATTGGTCGAATTGGAAACGGCGCATCCGGAATTGATTACGCCGGACTCACCGACACAACGCGTCGGTGCGGCACCGTCAGGGGCGTTTAGTAAAGTAACGCATCAGTTTCCCTTGTACAGTTTGGCTAACGCGTTTAGCGTTGGTGAGGTCGATGCGTTCGCTAAACGCATTCAGGAACGCTTAGGTAGCACTGCACAAGTAGAATACGTCACCGAGCTTAAAATTGACGGTCTGGCGATTAATCTGATTTATGAAAACGGCCATTTGACGCAGTGCGTAACGCGCGGTGACGGTGAAGTCGGTGAAGATGTTACCGCCAATGTAAAGACGATTCGTTCGTTGCCGTTGTTTATAAAAAATGCGCCGGCGCGATTGGACATTCGCGGGGAAGTATATATGCCGCGCCAGGCGTTTGTTGAGCTCAATGAAGCTCGTGATGAAAATGGGGAAGCGCCGTTTGCCAACTGTCGCAACGCGGCTGCGGGTTCGCTGCGTCAGCTGGATCCGCGCGTGACCGCGGCGCGCAAACTGGATTTCTTTGCATACGCCATCGGCAATGCGGAAGAAACCGGCATTACGTCACAACGTGAGTTATTGGAAACACTGCAAAAGTATCGTTTTTCCGTCAATCCGAACTATCACCTCTGGCATTCTGTGGGAGAGATCGGCGCGGAAATCGAGCGTTGGGAGACGGCGCGGCGAGATTTGGCGTACGATACCGACGGTTTGGTTATTAAGGTCAATGATTTCGAGCAGCAACGTGCTCTCGGGTACACGGCCAAAGCGCCGCGGTGGGCGATTGCATACAAGTATCCGCCGGAAGAAGCGAAAACCAAAGTGACGGATATCATCGTGACGCTCGGACGCACCGGCGTGCTGACACCGTCTGCGGATTTGGAACCGGTGTCGCTCGCGGGTACGGTGGTCCGTCGTGCGACTTTACACAACGCGGACTACATTGCGGAAAAGGATATTCGCGTCGGGGACACTGTTTTGATTCACAAAGCGGGAGAGATCATTCCCGAGGTTATTCGTGTCATTACCGAGGACCGTGACGGCAGTGAATCGGCGTTTTTGATGCCGCACCAATGTCCGGTATGCGGCAGTGACGTGACACGTATTCCC
>USPU01000054.1 GCA_900556745.1 uncultured Veillonellaceae bacterium | reverse complement strand
CTTGCGCCCGTAAATTTCACGTGGGTGAAACCTTGCGACTGGGTAAAGGAGAAGAACACACCGGGGGACGACAACGAGCATCGATTCTGGCGGATGCATTTGAAGCGGTAGTTGGAGCGATTTATCTTGATACATCATACGAAACGGCCACGGAATTTATTATGGAGCATTTGAAACCGTACCTGGATCTGATTGACAGAGGCGACTACACGCGCGACTATAAAACGGAGTTGCAGGAATTTTTGCAGCAGGATGGAGATGTGGATCTCCGTTATAATTTGCTGCGTGATGAAGGTCCGGATCATGATAAAACATTTTATATGGAAGTGGAATTAAACGGAGAGGCAGTTGCCTCCGGTGTAGGGAAAAGCAAAAAAGCGGCCGCGCAACAAGCAGCGCAAGCCGCATTGCAAAAGTTAGAGACAAATGGAGGGGCGCGGTCATGACCGCGCTTTTTTTACAATGAGAGAAGCGATTATTCCCATCTTTATTCCGCATGACGGTTGTCCGTATCGTTGCAGTTTTTGCAACCAGTGGAAATTGACGGCACAGACAGAGCGTACTACGCCGGCTATGGTCGCGAAAACGATTGCGGAATATCTTGCTTCAACGACGCGACCGTACCGCTGGCAAGTGGCGTTCTACGGCGGCTCTTTTACCGCGCTCAGTGAAGAGCGGCAGCGGGCACTGCTCGCGCCGGCCAAATATGCATGGGAAAAAGGTGATGTGGCTGCATTGCGCCTCTCTACGCGACCGGACTGTATTAGTGGTGAAAATACCGCTTTTTTATATGCGCACGGCGTACGTACGGTAGAGCTCGGTGTGCAAAGTTTAGATGACAGCGTTTTATGGCAGGCCCATCGCGGCCATCGCAGTGCGGTGGTAGTAAAAGCGGTAGAAATTCTTCGCGAAGGCGGTATGCAGGTAGGTATACAGCTTTTGCCCGGTCTTTATGGCGAAACCTTTGCGACATTGCGCAAGACCATTCGGGCAACGGTCGCTCTGACCCCCGATTTTGTACGAATTTATCCGGCGTTAGTGCTGCGTGATACATTGCTGGAACGACAATATCGTAACGGCGATTATCAGCCTTTAACGCTTGCACAGGCGATCTTGGTGGGTGCATGGTGGAGACGTTATCTGGCAAAGCATAATATTCCTGTCATTCGGATCGGTTTGCAGGCGACGCAAGATCTGGATTCGCATGCTGCGTATGTCGCGGGACCGTACCATCCGGCGTTGGGAGAGTTGACCATCGCGCGATCGTATGCGCAGGAACTTAAAAAAGGTTTCCGACAGGCGCGCGGGCCGGTGACAATCACTTACTCAACACGTGACGCCAGTAAAGTGCGCGGACACAAAAATGCCAATATCAAAAAATACCAAGAAAAATACGCCGGTCCGATTACTTGGCGGGAATCTGTTGACATGCCGCCGGGAACAGTCTCTTTTACCACCGCAACGCAAACATACCAATGGCGGTTGGAATCGCCATTGTACTGTCAATGACAAGATTGAAAAGAGTATTTTAAAGGATATGCTATAATAAAAAACAACTTTAAAATGAACGCATTGAGGTATATATGAAGAAAATAATCAGTATTTCAATACTGTTTGTTCTACTCGTCGCAGGAGGCGCTCTGCTTTACGGTAAAAATCCGTTGGTACAAAGCAAGCCTGTAACGGTACGGATCGAGGCGGCGCAAACGGGAGCGGAAATAGCCCAAATCCTTGCGGATAAAAATATCATTTGGAATCCGCATATCTTTCGTGCCGCACTATACTTGAGCGGGAACGTCGATAAGCTCCAAGAAGGGCATTATGATCTCATGACGAACATGTCGATGCCGGCCGTAATCGCCGCCTTGCGTGACGGACGACCCGCTGCTCGGCAGGTGGTGATCCCGGAAGGATTCACCGTGTCGCAAATTGCGAAACGACTGGATCGGTTGGGTATCGCTAAGAAGCATGATTTCTTAGAGGCGGCGAAGGTTTATAGTTTGCCTGCAGATATGCAGAGCACACGAGCTACCGACTATCCGGTAGAAGGATTTTTGTTTCCTTCTACGTATGATGTTCCGGACGGTGCATCGGTCAATGATATCATCGCGCATATGAATCGAGAAATGCAAAAGCAACTGACACCCGAATTGCGGCAAGAAATCACTGCGCAGGGATTCAGTCTGCATGACTTCATCACATTGGCGTCCCTGGTGGAAAAGGAAGCCATGTATGAGGATGATCGCTATACGATTGCCGCAGTGTTCAAGAAGCGCTTGGCGATCGGTATGCCTCTCCAATCTTGCGCAAGCATCCAGTATATTTTAGGAGAACCGAAACCGGTTTTAAGTATTGCCGATACGCAAATTCCTTCACCGTATAATACCTATTTGCATAAGGGATTGCCGCCGGGACCGGTGGCGGCCCCCGGCAAAGCGGCGATGGATGCGGTATTGCATGCACCGACTACCGAATATTTGTATTTTGTGGCGGACGCTAAAGGATATCACCATTTTGCCAAGACATATGAAGAACATGAAGCCAATATCGACCGATATGCCGCATCTCAATAATCAAGTCAGAGCTTTGCGCCGCTATGGAGACGATATTCGTATACCGCAAATTCGTAAGAGCGAAGAAGATTTATTTCGTTCGGCCGTACTCGCGACGGCTCCGCGTCGGATTTTAGAAATCGGCACGGGGATCGGTTACTCGGCACTTTTGATGGCGACGCTATTGCCGCAGGCGGAGATCGTTACTATTGAGCCGTTTGCTCCGCGGTATCGGGAAGCAAGGAAACGAATGCGACAAGCAGGCGTAGAGAATCGAGTGACGGTGGTGTCGGCGACTGCGGAAGAGGCGTTGCGGGAAATCAAAGGACCGTTTGATCTGCTGTACATTGACGGGTCCAAAGGTCACTACTTGGAGCATTTGCGTTTAGCGGAACCGCTCCTGCAAAAAAATGCGACTATTTTAGCGGATAACGTTTTATTTCGCGGTTATGTATGTGCTGACGATAGCGATGTACCGCGGCGCATGCGAACGATTGCACATCGCATGCGCGCTTTTCTTGCGTATTTGAAAGATCCGCGTTATTTTACGACGAAGATATATGAAACAGGGGATGGTTTTGCCGTCGCCCGACGAAAGGGATAGAAGCATAGTATGAAACCATTGGAACTGCTGGCACCGGCCGGCAATTTGGAAAAGCTTAAATTCGCTATTGAGTATGGAGCCGATGCCGTATACTTAGGCGGTAAGGCATTCGGTTTGCGCGCGTATGGCGGTAATTTTGATACTGCTGAAATGGCGGAAGGTATTCAATTTGCCCATGAACGCGGTAAAAAAGTATATGTCACGGTGAACATCATGGCGCATAACCGGGATTTACCGGAATTGCCTGACTATTTGAAAAGCTTGGATCAGCTCGGGGGGGATGCGCTGATCATTTCCGATCCGGGAGTTTTTATGCTGGCGAAAGAATATGCGCCGCATACAGAACTACATGTTTCTACGCAGGCAAATACTACGAATTGGTCGGCGGCGCGTTTCTGGCAGCAGCAGGGAGCGAGTCGCATTGTACTGGCGAGAGAGCTGTCCCTTGATGAAACGAAGGAAATTCACGAAAAAACAGGTGTTGAAATCGAAAGTTTTGTACACGGCGCGATGTGCATTTCCTATTCGGGGCGATGCCTTTTGAGCAACTATTTTTCAGAAACCCGTGACTCTAATCGCGGCGAATGCATTCAGGCTTGCCGCTACAAATATCGTGTGGTAGAAGAAGCACGACCGGGTGAATATTGGCCCGTCGAAGAAGACGAACGCGGAACGTATATTTTTAATTCCAAAGACTTGTGCTTATTGCCGCTGATCCCGAAGATGGCGGAAGCGGGGATCACCAGCTTTAAAATCGAGGGTCGCATGAAAAGCGCTCATTATGTGGCCACTGTGACCGGCGTTTATCGAAGTGCGCTAGATGCGTATTTGCGGGAGGGCGACGACTACTACGTACGTCCGGAGTGGTATCAGGAGCTGGAAAAAATTTCGCATCGACCGTATACCACCGGTTTTGCTGTGGGACGCCCGAGTGAACAGGATCAAATTTACGGCAGCTCGAGTAACGTGCAAAGCCATGAATTTATCGGCTTGGTTTTGGAATACGATGAGGCAACCCAAACAGCTCTCATCGAGCAGCGCAATCATTTCGCGGTCGGTGAAGTCGTTGAGTTTCGCACGCCGGCAGGAAATGTATTTACGCAGAAAATTGAACAGATGACCGATGAGGAAGGAGAAGCCATTTCCCGAGCGCCGCATCCGCGGATGCTCGTACGTCTGCCGATGCAGCAAGCGGTCACTAAACACAGTCTGATGCGGAGGAAAATCCATGCGTGAGGGCGAAGTGTACTTTCAAACAGAACGTCGCTATATTACGCATGTTGTGCGTATTTTGGAAGGGTACGAATATTTAGGTGTGGTGACAACCGTCGATCCCCGCATGGGGATCGCTCGTGTTCGCGCGACCGAGGATACAAAAGCGGATGTTTGCGCTGTTTTGCAGTCGCTTACAATTCCGCTTCAGATCGCAGAATGCCCTGAAGATTTTGTCAAAAAAGAGTAGCCAAAACGAAAAAATTATGTTAGACTATGAAAGTCAGCAAAACAAAGGAGCAAGGAAAGAAGCACTTGACAAGACCCGGCCGCATCAGTATAATTAATTTTGTTATGACGCATGCTGGCGTAGCTCAATCGGTAGAGCAACTGATTTGTAATCAGTAGGTTGTGGGTTCAAGTCCTATCGCCAGCTCCAGCATTGCATGGAGGGATTCCCGAGCGGCCAAAGGGAGCAGACTGTAAATCTGCCGGCTATTGCCTTCGAAGGTTCGAATCCTTCTCCCTCCACCATTGAACATCGCGGGGTGGAGCAGTTGGTAGCTCGTCGGGCTCATAACCCGAAGGTCGTAGGTTCAAATCCTACCCCCGCAACCAAGTCATCTAATTCCTTTCAGATAAATTGCCAAAGGATAAGCTGATGTAGCTCAGTCGGTAGAGCGTATCCTTGGTAAGGATAAGGTCACCGGTTCAATCCCGGTCATCAGCTCCAGCATGGCGGCGTAGCTCAGTTGGCTAGAGCATGCGGTTCATACCCGCAGTGTCCGGGGTTCAAATCCCTGCGCCGCCACCACTATACCTCTGCAGAGAGGTTTTTTTATTACATAAAATTGGCAAACCCTTGCCGTTATTGTTTTTTTGCGTTAAAATATGAATAGCTATTTTTTATTCAAAGGAGGAAATTACCCCTATGGCAAAAGCACATTTTGAACGCAGCAAACCGCACGTTAATATTGGTACCATCG
>USPU01000053.1 GCA_900556745.1 uncultured Veillonellaceae bacterium | reverse complement strand
GAAATAGTCACGGCTGCTGAAACCCAACAATCCCGCCACGATATTCGTCGGGAATTGGCGAATCCGGGCATTGAACGCCTGTACGGTGCCGTTGTAATCACGGCGCGATGTGGCAATGCGGTTTTCCGTGCCGGCCAATTCGTCCTGCAACGCGCGGAAATTGGCGTCCGCTTTCAAATTCGGATAATTTTCAACGACCGCAAATAAACGTCCCAACGCGCTCTGCAGTTGCGCATCGGCTTCCGCTTTTTCGGCGACCGACTGCGCGCCCGCCATCTTGGCGCGAGCATTCGATACATTATCAAAGACCGCCTGCTCGTGTTGCGCATAGCCTTTGACCGTATTGACCAGGTTCGGAATCAAATCGTTGCGCCGTTGTAACTGCGTATCGACTTGCGCCCAAGCGCCGTTGACCTGTTCATTCGCAGTAACCAGTCCGTTGTACTGGCCGATTGTCCAAAATCCCGCCAGTGCGATAACTGCAATTACTATCCACCAAATTCTTTTCATAATAGCCTCCTCCAGCTCTATAAACAAGAAATCATTTGACTATATTATACCATAATCGACTCTTTTACTTGCTCCATGTGCCCTTTATATCTTCTTTTTTGTTTGTACCAAGTCATCTGTCACGTCGTACTCTTTCCTCACGTGAACTCATTGCATTATCGGGCCGTCACCGGTAATAAAAGGCGTTCTATATAAATACGTGCGAAGTGTAAAAATATTTTATCGGTAAAAAACGGTAACTGCCATTCGCTACGCAGTTACCGTTTTTTATTTATTCTTTTAAGACCGGAGGTTTATGTTGCAGTCCGCGCGTGGAAACGAGCAGGTAGATCAAGCCGACGAAGAGCCACACCGCGCCGACGATCAAACAGGTTGTGGAAAGGTTCGCCCACAAATACGCGCACACGGCGAAACCGATGAGCGGCGCGAGAAAGTAACGGAATATTTGCCGTTCTTTTTTCCGCCAGAAGTGGTAAACAATGACCGCGAGATTGACGCACATAAAACCGAACAAACCGCCGAAATTCAGAAGTTCGGTCACAATCGAGATGTCGAGGAAAATCGCGCCGAATACACCGATCGCCGCCATAATCAAAATATTGTACGTCGGCGTTTTGTACTTCGCATGCAAATGCGCGAAAAAAGTTTTCGGCAGCAAACCGTCGCGTCCCATGCCGTACAAAAGGCGGGCCGCGCTGGACTGACCGGCAAGTCCCGCCGTCATCGTGGAGATAATGACCGCAATCGTATACGTGATGGCGAGCCATTCGCCGCCGACGAGCTGCGCCACTTCAAAAAGCGCCGTGTCCTGCGAGGCGAAGGTCGTGTAATCCGGCCAGACGAGCTGCGCTAGGTAAGCCTGCAAGATAAAGATCAGACCGCCGAGAAGGCAAGCCGCCATCGCCGCGACACCGATATCTTTCTCCGGACGAACCGCTTCTTCCGCCATCGTCGTAATCGAATCAAAGCCCAGGAACGAGAAGCAGGCAATCGCCGCGCCCGCTACCAGCGCGGAGATCGAGTGCGAGCTTTCCGGATGAAACGGTGCGGCTGAAATCAATGTGCCCGCGCCGACACCGTTTGTCAGCGCCCATGCGCACATGGCGCAAAATAGAAAAACAATGACGCCCATGACCCCGACTAAGAGCATATTTGTTTTCGCCGCTATATCCACGCCGAAATAGTTGACGACGGTAGTCACCAGCGCGATGCCGAGCACATATGCATAGTACGGAATCGCAGGAAACGTCGAGTGCGCATACGCCGCCCCGACCATAAAAACAATCAGCGGCACCAGGACATAGTCCAAAAACATCGCCCAGCCCGCAAAAAATCCGAGATAGGGATTAATCCCTTTTTCCGTATACGAGTACGTCGAACCGGCGACCGGAAACGCATTGGCCATCTTACCGTAGCTCATCGCGGTGAAAAGCATCGCGACCATCGCAATGACGTACGCGAACGCCAAGGTACCCCCTGTCGTCATCGTCGCATAGCCGTAAATATAGGCCGGCGCGATCGGCGTCATAAACGCGATACCATAAATAATTAAATCTTTACGCGTCAACACCCTTTTCAATGTCTGATCATACCCCGTACCAACAACGTTACCGTTCGGTTCCGCCATGCCTATCCCTCCTTAGCTGTAATAATCAGAGTATACCATAATAAATAGATTAGAACGACCAAAAATAATTTTATTCATTATAAATGATATGACTTCTGTCGTCACCGTGCCTCATTTTGAGAAATAAAAAAGAGCCCGCAGGCTCTTTATTCACATGTGTATAATTCTCGCAAACTGGCGCGTGCCAACGCTGCCAGTGAGGACACCGCGCGCTGATCCGGAAGTTGAGCCGCGCCGTATGCCAACGGCAACTCCGTACAAGCCAACACGAGCGGCACATCGTTTTCACGCCACAAAAGCTCCGCCGCCTGACGCAAGCGTTCACCCGCTAGCGTGAAATTGCCCGATTTGATGTAGCGCAATGACTCCTCCGCCCACTCACCGGCAAGCGGCAACGGATCGTATAATGCAAAGCCTCGTTCCGCCGCTTTTTTCTGGTACAAACCGGAACGCAATGTTCCCTGTGTTCCCAAAAGCCAAGCCCCTTTAGGCGAAAGCTTCGCCGCCTCCGCCAACGTCACGTCCATGATATTGATCAGAGGCGCGGTGAGTTCAGCGGCAAATTGTTCAATGAAATAATGCGCCGAATTGCATGGTGCGCAAAGCACGTCCGCACCCCATGTGATCAACTTTTCAAAGTCGTCTCGCATTTGCGGGCCGGGATCCGCTCCTTTGCCGAGCATGGCCGCGCTGCGATCGGGCAGATCCGTGTCGCCGAGCATAATTACCGTCGGGTGCTCTTGATCCGTTTCCGCCGGCGCGTAAACCGCCAGCAATCGTAAAAATTCCGCCGCTGCCGCCGGTCCCATCCCACCGAGCACGCCTAATACTTTACCGTTCTTTTTTACCATAGCCATCTTCCGTTTCTTTTATTTTACATTTATCTTACCGTTTTACTTTAACGAATGCAATGATAACCGAAATATATACAAAAACGTAAAAAAAAGAGACCGTCACAGTGACGGTCTCTTTTTGGAGTTTTCTTACGTAAATCTTTTTCTTTTTATCCGATCAACGGCTTTTTATTCAACACTTTCGGCGTGCCGACACGGAAGCTGTCACCGCCGGCTTCTTCCACAAGGCAAGCCTGGTTGGCGCAGAGATATCCCTGAATGGACATATACATCGCGGTATCCGTGTAGTCCAAGTCATACGCATCGCTGATCAGGCGATGCAATTCCAAATATCCTTCGCGAATGGCGTCATCGCACGTCGGTCCGCAGGTATTGACAAAGTACGCATCTTTGGTTTCCGTAACCGTCCAATTCAGCTTGAAGTTTTTCAAAAGACGCACGCGCACGATCACTTCACCGGCGATTTCAATCCCGTTGCCGCAAACTTCGCCATCCGCCATCGTGGCATGCAGATCGCCCATGGCCAGCAGTCCGCCTTTAACACGTACCGGGAACCAAACCGTTACGCCTTTTTTGATGATGCGGCTATCCATATTGCCGCCGTGATTTCCCACAAAACCGGTAGAGATTTCTTTTTCATCAGTCGCGACACCGATCACGCCGACCATCGTATCCAACGGCCATACCATATCATTGGCGTCCCAATGCACCAAACCGTTTTCAATGCGCATAATGTGCGTGCGCAATTCGCTTTTTTCGCAAAATGGACCGCATTCGGGAATCGAACATACCGCGCCCTGGTCGGCCACCGTGACATCCAAAATATCGACCGCCAGCGCGTCGCCCGGTTCCGCGCCTTCGATGTAAAGTGGGCCGGTCGCCGGATTCGTATGTTGCCAATCCACCGTTTCCGCAATATCCGTCGGCTTTTGCACCTGACCGTCGTAGCAGTCTTTGGTTATAAATTTGACCACTTCACCCGGTTTAGCTGTCGCAACCGGCTGCATATCGGGAGTAAACTTATAAATACATTCTCTGATCTCTTGCATAGAACTTCCTCCTTTACCATATCACTATAAATTTGCTACACACTACTATCTTGCCCAACATTACCTTTGCCGGAAAACTAGAACACAAAACCCGCGATTAAATACATCACGGCGGAAATTGCCGCAAAGATAACGGAGTAAGCAACGCAAGTCGATGCGTGGTAACCCGGTTTTAAGCCAAAGACCGATGAAGTCAACATCGTGTAATCGCAAATGTAACACATATTACAGCCGAAAGCGCCGGCCGAAATAATCGCCGCCCCTACCAGGTACGGATTGGCACCGACGGTCAATGATACCGGAATCAAAATCGGGAATGTAATTAAGATCAGTCCCCAATTAAGCGACATGATGCATTCCGAGATACAAAAGACGACAAACACGAGGAAAGGTAATAAATTCGGACTAACGAAGGTCTGTACCACATTTGCCAAGTAATCGATATATCCCAGATCTACCAACACATCATTGAGCATGTACGACACGCAGAACAAAATAATCAAACTCATAAAATCGGCGAAGCCGGCAATCAGACACTCTTCAATATCTTCCGATTGAATAATATTGCGCAATAAATAGTAGCCAACCGTCACCGGTAAAACCACCAGCATCGCCGGCACCGTATCGAATTCAAAATAGCAAACCACGCCCATCAAGAAAACAATCGGCAGGAAAAAGTCCAGCAGCCCGCCATCTTTTTTACCCGGGACCTGCTCTTCCATATTTTCAATCGGCACGTAGTATTCTTTTCGTTGCGTTTTCAAGCCGCCCAATCGCGGTAAATAACCGGCAGCAAAAAGAAATGTGCCGATCATGGAAACGATAGCATAGAAACTGAACGGTATGGAGCGGAAAAACGCCATCATGCCGTTGCCGTTTTCGGCAAGCCCCGCCGAAGCAAACACACCGCCTAAAAACGCCGCCCATGAAGTAATCGGAAACAGTACACGCAACGGTTCCGCCAAAGTATGGATCAAGTACGCGCCGTCTTCCCGCGGAGCGTCCAATTCATCATACATCGGCGCCATAATACTGCCGCCGATCGTAACCGTCATGTAATCATCAAAAAACAACGGAAATTGCATAAGCCAAGTCGCCATATTTAATTGCCGCGCCGATTTCACTTTACGTTTAACCAATCTTGCAAACGCATGCAATGCGCCAGTTTTACCAAGAAGTTTTGTAAATACGTTCAAAAAGCAGCACATGAGAACAATCCACAAAAAATCTTCATCCGCCATGGTCTTATACAACTGCTCTTTAAACCCGTCTACTACACCGATCCCTGTATTTAACGCCACTCCCAACATGGTGGCAAAAATCAGCGTCTCCAAAATACGTTTCGTCAGCAACGTATAGTAGAGGATATATACGATTAATAAAGTCCCTATCCCTTCCGGCAAATGGTCTTTCCCCGGCGTCAGAAATATGGCTCCCAATAAAAACAAAAAAGTAAGTCCGTAGCTCATACATTTGTGCAAAGCGGAATCGGGATCCAATAAAGTTTTGTATAAAGACCGCATGATAAAACCTCCATCCTTTTCTTCTGTAGTATACCAAATCATTGAAGAAAAGAAAACTCCAAAAACAACTATTAAATAAAAAAGAGACCGTCATTTCGACGGTCTCTTCGCGTAATCAGCAGCTACCTATGCTCCCGGGCCGTTTCCAG
>USPU01000052.1 GCA_900556745.1 uncultured Veillonellaceae bacterium | reverse complement strand
ACTGAACCCCATGCTTTCAATGATTCCAAGTTCATATTCCAACCGTTCTCTGACTTCATTTCTGATGACGTCATAACGCTTTGGAAGTGCTTCTTCACATAATTTGCGCAGATATGTTTGCGCGATAAATCCTTCCGGCACCTGGAACGCGGGCAAGTGATGCTCACCGAATATAAAATCGACTTGGCAACGCTCCGCGATAGCCACCGTATTGCTGAGAGCTTCGGGAACGTCGGAAAAAAGCGACGCCATCTCATCGCCGGACTTACAATAGTACTCGTCATTGGCAAACTTAAATGTCTGATTATCTAACGTCTGTCCAGTAGAAATACAAAGGCGCACGTTTTGGGCACCGGCATCTTCCCGTCGAATATAGTGGAAATCATTGGTCGCCACTAGACCGACTCCGTACTCCCGTGCCAATGCGATCAACGGTTCACGTACGGCTTTTTCTTCCGGTAATCCGTGATCCTGTAATTCAATAAAATAATTTTCACGACCGAATGTTTGAATATACCATTCGATGATTTCCCGTGCCTTTGCTTCGTCGCCGGCCAGCAATGCTTGCGGCAACTCACCGTTAATGCATGCGGACAGCGCAATCAAGCCGTCGGCATATTGTGCAATCGCTGCGCGGTTCACACGAGGTTTACGCCAATATCCGACCGTGTTGGCTATCGTATCGAGCTTTGACAAGTTACGATAACCTTCATTGGTTTCCGCCAACAAAATCAGATGACGCAGCTTCTCTTTGCCGCCTAAATCCTGCGCACCGAGCTCCCGCTCGGTCACGTATACTTCACACCCAATAATCGGCTTGATCCCCTGCTTTAAGGTTTCTTTATACAAATAAACTGCACCGTACATAACGCCATGGTCGGTGATGGCCAGCGCCTCCTGACCAAGTTCTTTGACGTAAGCGACCAAGTCTTTGATGCGACTGATCCCATCAAACAAACTGTACTCCGTGTGCGTATGCAGATGTACAAAAGGTGTCATGGTCGCCTCCTCTCCTATACCGGTCACACCATCAATGTCCGCGGTACACATTGATCATGTCCCGCCGTACCGATAAATTCACGTAGAATTGAATTCGACGGTACCATCGCCGGATTCAATGGTTGAAAAATACTTAAAAACTCCAATAAACGATGCGCTTCATTGGCTACCGGTGAAGTGTTCGGAATCGCTTTTAAAAGCGGCTCTGCCAATACCTTAAGCACCGGAAGCTCATACAGCAGCGCCGTATTGAAAATAATATCCGCTTCTTCCTGGAAAGGAAAAACATAGGATTCTTCGCCAAATCGTACATTATGCCAAATTTTCAGCGTCTCTTCCGCGCTGTGCGCACGAAACTGATTGTCACGGACCATACGACGCAATAAACGTGTATCCGTAGTGGAAATTCGATTGTGATCGCTGATGGTCAACTGCGTCAACGCGCCCAGGTAAAGATGCAGTCTCTGGTACGCAGGTACGGCACGCGAAACGCTCGGATTCAGCGCATGCAGTCCTTCCAAAATAATCGGCTGATCAAGGCGCAAAGTGGTTTCCCGCTCCGCAAAATATTGCTTACCGTGCACAAAATTATAGCGGGAAAGCTTTACGGACTCACCTGCTAAAAGAGCCGTCAACTGCCGTTCCAAAAGCGCCGTATCCAACGCGTCAACGGATTCATGATCGATCTCGTCATCACCTGTCCGAGGACGATCATCCAAACTATAATAATAATCGTCCAGAGAAATCATTACCGGCTGAATGCCGTTGACCTGCATTTGCACCATCAGCCGCCTCATAGTGGTCGTTTTTCCCGCCGAAGACGGTCCGGCGATAGTAATTAAGCGAATACCGGGTCGACTTTCGGCGACACGGTCGGCAATTTGCGCCAGCTGTTTTTCATGCAATGCTTCCGCCATGGCAATAATATCTTTGATGCGACCGTCGGCAATCGCGCGATTTAAATCCACTACATAGCGACAACCCACCTGTTCGCTCCAGCTCGTCGCTTCAAAAAAGACGCGTGAAAACTCACGCAATTCCACATACTCAGGCAAAGTGTGCGCCGAATAAATGCTGGGAAAACGCAATAAAAATCCGGGCGCGTAATGGACGATGTCAAACACATTTACCCGGTTCATATCCTGCAATAGCGGGCCGAAGTAAAAATCAACATAATCGCCGCAACGATAGAGGTAAATCCGTTCCGGACGCAGTTCCTGCAAACGTTCCACTGCACGCAAACGCCCCACTTTTCGACAATAGGCGATCGCTTCCTCTTTACTTTCCGTCTGTTTAATGATCGGTCGTCCTTCCTGCACAATTTCATGCATCCGATCTTCAATCTTTTGTATTTGCAAAAGCGTCGTCGGTCGATTCTGAATGACCTGCCCGTACAAAGCTCGTCCGAGAGAATGTTCAATCTGCACTCTGGCATCCGGATACAATTCACGAACAGCCATAGACATCAGCATAATTAAAGTCCGCTTATACGCACGATTGCCGATAGCGGATTGCAATGTCTCGAAACTGATGACGGCGTTATTTTCCAAAGCAGTCGTGAAATCGAGCGTCTGCCCGTCCACCAATGCGAATACTGCGTCCGGAGCTGTTTCCTTAACGCTTTCCCAGACTGTCCCCACGGTGGTGCCTTTAGGTACTTTCAAAGTCTGCCCCTGATATTGTAGTGTAAGCATGTTTACCTCCCGTCATTCGTTTCGCTTGTTTACCGTTATTATAACACGCAAACTTTTAGCCAATGCATACGCGTCACGGATTAGCTTTATTGTAAACTATTAAATTTTTATTTGTTGACTATTTGCATAATCTTCGTTATAATATCTCACGTAAAGGAGCTCTGTATGCACTCATTGTATAAAACAGCTTGCCGTTTGGAAACCAGTCTTACCGCGGAGGTTGTGATCGGTCGTTTGCGTCTGATGCTGACGCCGGCCGCTTCTCATGCCGAGGTTCGCACGCGCCGTAACGCCGCTACCGTCACGGTCAGCAATGCGACAGGTACGCTCGTGATGACCTTGCTTGCCGGTGCACCGCATCCGCACGCGGAACACACGGAGGCGATTCCGCAAAACGCTTTGCCTTGGCGCTCGTTTAGCGTCGATGAAGTACATGCGTTTGTCACCGCTATGGATGATCGAAATCCAATCCATCAGGGAGATTGTCCGGTGGTACCGGGGTATCAGATGTTGACCGCCTGGCTTCAAGGGCACCGCGATGTAGTTTCCTGCGACATGCGTTTCCACCATGCCGTAAAAAGCAATACTCTTATTTATTTAACAACCGACGGCGGTATGGTACAAGCGTATACAGCATTCGGACTTGCCTTTACACTATCATTTAAAAAGGAGTGGCAAAATGAGTTCTTTAACAGCACGTGATTTAACCAAGATGGCCTTGCTGGTCGCGCTTCTGTTTGTAGCCGCCTTCATTGCCGTTCCCTTACCGTTTACCCCCGCCATGATTACCATGACAACCTTGGTCTTTAACTTGACTGCTTTTTTATTGCCGCCGAAGCAAGCGTTGATTGTTTGCGTCGTTTATACTTTGTGCGGTGCGGCTGGATTGCCCGTCTTCACCGGCGGTGTTGGCGGTTTAGGTAAGGTATTTGGTCCGACCGGCGGTTTCATTTTTGCATTTATGGTTGCGTATCCGTTGGTCAGCTTGTTTAAAGGTAAAGTACGTTCGTTCTGGCGCTACGTGGCGGCGGGCGTCTTCATTGGTATTCCGATTACTTATATCGGCGGTGTGCTCGGCATGATGATCGTACTGCATATGGGGCTCTGGCCGGCCATCGTAGCAGGTGCGTTACCTTTCATTCCGGGCGATATTTTAAAAACCATTGTCGCCGCTTTCATTGCCTTGAAGATTCGAGTATAAGATGCGAGAAGTTTATCTTGTCGACTGCCGCCGTACGCCGATTGGCGTTTCCGGCGGCAGTCTTCGCTATACACCCCCGGAAAAATTAGCTGCGGCCGTAATGACAAAACTGTGGAATAATACCAATCGACCGCATGTCGATGCGATCATCGGCGGCAATGCAGTCGGCACCGGCGGGAACCTCACGCGGCTTGGCGCGCTTTATAGTGAACTTCCCGAAAGCATACCCGCGTGGACGCTCGATATGCAATGCGCCTCCGCTTTGGCCGCCATTAGTACCGGCTATGCGCAAATTGCCGCGGGTATTCATGAGATCATTATTGCCGGCGGTATGGAGAGCGCGTCGTTACAACCGCTTCGCACTTATGCACCGAATGATGAACGCCAAGGTTCTTACAAGACGGCGCAATTTTCTCCCGGTGAAATCGCTGCCGACGCGATGCTTCGCGGTGCCGAACGAGCGGTACAAACGCTCGGCGCGACACGCGAAGAACTGGATGAATTGGCATTGCAAAGCCACCAACGCGCATTGGCCAATGCCAAAACGGATACGTTAAAGGATTGGCTCGTATCGGTGCCCGAATTGGCGAGCGATGAATGTTTACGACCGCGCATGCGTTTGCAACTTCTGCAGCGTTTACCGTTGCTCTTAGGTCCGGGTACACACATTACAGCCGGCAATGCCTGCCTGATTCATGACGGGGCTGCGTTTGCCATGCTCGCCGGTCAAGAAGCAATTGAACGGTACCGCTTACGACCGCTTGCCAAAATCATTGCGGTCGCGCAAGGCGCCAGTGATCCTTTACTGTCTCCGCTCGGTGTAAAACACGTCAGTACATTAGCGTTGCAAGCGGCTCATCTGCAAATGGACGATATGGATACAATCGAATGGAATGAGGCGTTTGCAATCATCGATTATCTCTTTGCGCGTTCGTATCCGCAACTTGTCGATCGGTATAATCCGCTCGGCGGCGCGTTGGCCTACGGTCATCCATACGGTGCCTCGGGGGCAATCATTTTGACCCACTTGCTGGCCCGCCTGCATGCTATCGAAGGTCGTTACGGATTGTGTGCGATCGCCGGCGCCGGCGGCACAGGTTGCGCCATAATCGTGGAGCGTTGCCATGAGTAATTTTATTCACCGCCTCCGCCACTGGGCTAAAGCATGTCCGGAAAAAATAGCACTGCAAGTCGATGAAAAAAGGTATACTTATGCCGAATTGCTTCATGAAATCGACGCGCTTGCCGCAAATTTACCGTTTTCGTCCGGCAGCGGCGTCCTTATTCAAGAAGCGGATCCCGCGCACCAGTGCCTGCTTTTTCTGGCGTCACGCAAAGCCGGTTTACGCCCGGTCCTTTGCCACCCCGATTTGCCGGCGGAAGATGTTCGAAACATTGCCGAGTCAAATGGTCTCTGCCTTTTCGACGGTACCATCGGCCCATCTAACGTGACAAATATTCCGGCCGCGGCGGAATTCGGTATTCTGTCGTCCGGCAGTACGGGTTTGCCCAAACTTTTTTGGCGGGAAGAACACAGCTGGACAGACTATTTCCCCATTCAAAATAAAATTTTTGGAATTAACGAAGAATCCCGCTTATTTTTTCATGGCTCATTCAGCTTTACCGGGAATTTCAACTCGTTTGCCTGTGTGTTTTGGGCCGGCGGGTTTGCCCGTACGATTTCCGCGTATGCACCGCGCCGCTGGTGGCAAATTTTCCAAGAGGAATCCATCAACACGCTGTATCTCTTGCCGGTAAAGTTGCGTCAGATCCTGCGCGCGGCAAAAACGGATATTGCGCCCGCTATGCGTGCTGTTTTTACCGGCTCGCAGTCGTTGGGCAAAGAGCTTTC
>USPU01000051.1 GCA_900556745.1 uncultured Veillonellaceae bacterium | reverse complement strand
ATATCGACCAGGCGACGCAATCCGGCGAGCACCGTAATCATCGCGACAACGCCCATGCCGAACCAACCGACCGCGGACGGCACGCCGAAATATTCCTCCGCGATGGCGCCCGAACCCGCGATCATGATGACGACGATCGAAAAGATGAAGAGCAGTGTGAAATACTCGATCGCGCGTCCCAAATAATTGCCGCAGTAATGACGGAAAATCAGCGACGGCCGTGCGAGCTGCAATTCATGTCCCTTGCGCATGACGATCACGCCGATGGAGCAGAACAAAACGGCACTGATCAACGCGCCGTACAAACCGTTCATGCCGTACGAAGCGAAAAACTGTAATACTTCCTGCCCCGTGGCAAAGCCCGAGCCGATGAGGTAGGCGATATACGCCCCGCTCAGTTTGACTACGTTACGCCAGTTAACTTGTTCCATCATGTCCCTCCTTACCAGCCTTGCCCGTCGACTTTATAATCGGCGAGCCGGCCCTCCTGCCATTCCGTTAAAGTTTCTTCGATAACATCCAATGCTTTATTGAGTTCTTCATCCGTGATCGTCAGCGGCGGTTGGAAACGCAAAACACTGCCGGCGAAAGCGATCATCACGACGCCTTTTTCGTAGGCGCGGTTGCAAATAACGAGCGCGGCGTGAGGATCTTTCGTTTTCGCTTTTTTATCGGCGACGATATCAACGCCGAGTGAAAGGCCTAAACCGCGAACGTCACCGACGCAGTCGAAACGTTCGCGCCAATCTTCCATCCGCTCGCGCGCGATCTTGCCTTTACGCGTGCTTTCCGCGAGTAAATCATTGTCTTCGATGTATTGCAAAGTCGCAAGCGCCGCCGCACAACATACCGGATTGGCTCCGGTCGTAAATAAATGCGCGGGACGATCCAGACTTTCCATAATCTCTTTGCGTCCGACCAAAGCGGAGAGCGGCAGTCCCGCCGCGAGCGATTTACCGTAAACGACAAGGTCGGGATCCAAATGCCAGTGTTCCAGCGAGCACCATGTGCCGGTGCGTCCGAGCCCCTGCTGCGTGTCGTCAACGCAAAAGAGAATGCCGTGTTCTTTACACAACTTCTGCAAGGCTTCGAAGTAACCGTCCACCGGCTGCAACAAGCCGCCGTCGCCTTGCAATGTTTCGATAACCACCGCCGCCACTTCTTCCGGCGGCACGTAGGTCGCCAACATTTCTTTCAGCGGCGCGAGGTATTCTTCCACCGTATTCGGTTCCGCGCTGCCGTACATGCCGCGGTAGCTGTCCGGAAACGGAATATGGTAGAAGCCCGGCAACAACGGACCGATTTTGCGGCGCATGTTTTGACTGATCGCCGACATGGAAATCGAACCGTACGTCGAGCCGTGGTACGCGTTCACGAAGGAGATAATGTACGGACGACCCGTGTACCCGCGGGCGAACTTGATCAGAGCATCGTTGGCATCGGAACCGGTCAAGCCGAAGATAACGCGTTTTTCAAAATCTCCCGGCGTGATTTCGCACATTTTTTTCGCAAGATGTACCAAAGGCTCGTGGTACATGTAGGCCGGAGTATAATGAATCATTTTCTTGACCTGGGCGATAATGGCATTCACGATCGGCTCCGGTGTGTGCCCCACATTCAAGGCACTGGCGCTTGTCAACAAGTCGAGGTATTCGTTACCGTCGACATCGGTCAGCGTCGAACCGTGCGCATGATCAATGACCAGCGGATAATACGGAATCCGACCGGCCGGCGCAAAATAATGACTTTCTTCTTGAATTAATTCCTGGGAGCGTTTCATGAATATCATCCTTTCTCTATTAAAAACCGTTTTGGCGTTACTTCGAGGATAAAAAATCCCCCGCAGGAAAATATCCTGCAGGGGCGCGGCGGCGCGGTACCACCCTGGTTTATCTCTCGGTCCGTTAACGCCGGCGACGGCAATCGCTACTCGGTTCGCGTTGCGGCTCGCGGGTGATGTATTCCTCTTCGCCGATTTGCAAACTCGCAGCGCCGTTTGCTCTCTGAAAAATCATTGGCGAAGACTTTAGCCCGTTCCTTGCCTTCTCGTGGTACATAAAAACCCCCGCAGGAAAATTCCCTGCAGGGGCGTAGTTACGCGGTACCACCCTGGTTTATCTCTCGGTCCGTTAACGCCGGCGACGTTCGTCATTACTTTGTTCACGACGAAGGCTCACGGGTGATGTAATCTTTTCCGACTGACTTGCAGACTCGCACCGAACGTCTGCTCTCTGAAAAGTCCTTGCCGAAAAATTTGGTCCCGGTCATTGCTTTTTTGATTGGCGGTACTTAAAAACCCCCGCAGAAAATATCTCTGCAGGGGCGTAGTTACGCGGTACCACCCTGGTTTATCTCTCGATCCGTTAACGCCGGCGACGTTCGTCATTACTCCATTCACGACGAAGGCTCACGGGTGAGGTATTCTTTTCCGACTGACTTGCAAACTCGCACCGAACGTCTGCTCTCTGAAAAGTTCCTTGCCGAAAAATTTGATCCCGGTCATTGCTTTTTGATGTTGGATTGATTCTACCAGCGATTTTTACATCTGTCAACACTTTTTTAAAAAACTTTTTAAAAAAATATGTTACTCAAGCATTTGCGCCCAGTGTTCCCATTTTTCGTACTGCGTGGTCAGCTTTTCCTGCGCGGCCGAAAGCGATTCGGCCAGTTCCGTCAACGCGTTCGCATCGACCGTTTGCACGATCTGCGTCTCAATCATCGTGATCGTCGCTTCCGTGCGGGCGATTTCCTGCTCGAGCGCCGCGATTTTTTTCTCCGCCTGCGGTGCCGCGCGGAAAGAATCCGTCGCGCGCGATGAAGGCGGCGCGGGCGAAACGTCCGCCGACGGCGTAACCGTATTTTCTTTTTTGCGCGGCTCTGCCGTCTCCGGTGTCGGAATGCGACCGGTCTCCAGCAGTTCCTTGCGTTTTTCTTTCCAATAGGAATAGTTGCCCAAATATTCACGGAAAGTGCCGTCTTCAAATGAAAGCGTGCGTTGCACCAGCCGATCCAAAAGGTAACGGTCATGGGACACGACCAGGTACGTGCCGCCGAACTCGAGCAACGCGTCTTCAATCATTTCGCGCGTCGGGATATCCAAATGGTTTGTCGGTTCGTCTAAAATGAGCACATTCGGTTCTTCCAAAAGCAACAGCAGCAACGCCAGCCGCGCCTGCTCCCCGCCGGAGAGCTGACCGACGAGACGATACACGTCATCGCCGCGGAAGAGAAAACCGCCCAAAATATGACGCGCGTCATCTTCGCCGCAGCCGTATTCCTGCATGACCTCTTCAAGCACCGTGCGGCTCGGATGCAAATTGGTGTGTTCCTGCGAATAGTAGCCGAGCGCGACGCGATTGCCGAATGTGACCGTGCCGTGCGCCGGTGTTTTTTCGCCGGTAATCACGGACAAAAGCGTCGACTTGCCGATGCCGTTCGGGCCGATGATGCCGACAGTATCGCCGCGACGCAACAAAAAGGAAATATCCTTAAAAATAGTGCGATCCCCATACGCCGCTGCCAGCTCCTGCACATCCAAGACGCGTTCCGCCGTGCCGGTCGCCGGACGAAACGAAAAGGCGAGCGTCGTTTCTGTCACCGGCTTTTGCAGGCGTTCCAGACGATTTAGTTGGCTTTGCCGTCCGCGCGCCTGCTTCGCCTTGATACCCGCTTTATATTTGCGAATGTAGGCTTCGGTTTGCGTAATTTCTTCCTGCTGCTTTTCATACGCGCGCAAGTCGGCATATAAACGCGCCGCTTTCTTTTTACTGAAAGTGCTGTAATTGCCGCGATACGATGTGACTCGATGCTGCTCGAGATCCAGAATGTTCGTCGTCACCGCGTCCAAAAAGTAGCGGTCATGGGACACCAGCAAAATGCCGCCGCGATAACTGCGCAAGAAATCTTCAAGCCATTCCGTCATCGCGATATCCAAATGGTTCGTCGGTTCATCCAGCAATAAAAAATCCGGCCGCCGCACGAGCGCGCGCGCCAAATTGATCCTGGTTTTTTGACCGCCGGAGAAATCATTCGCCGCGCGATCCCAGTCCGCTTCCGTAAAGCCGAGACCGATCAAGATCCGGCGCGTCATCGTTTCATAGGCGTAGCCGCCGAGCCGTTCAAAGCGGTCTTCCAGTTTCGCGTAGCGTTCGAGCAGCGCCGGATCGGAAGTCCGCCCCATGCGCATAGTCAGATCCTCGAGTTCATGTTCGATTCGCCGCACGTCTTCCCATGCGGTTTCCACCACTTTGCGCAATGTCTGCGCGCCGAAATCAATACTTTGCTGCACGTAACCGATCGTCGCCTGATCGGTCACGCTCACGCTGCCCGAGTCCGCCTCCATTGTCCCCATGACGCAACGCAGCAGCGTCGATTTGCCCGCGCCGTTGCGGCCGACCAAGCCGACGCGCTGTCCTTCCGTGACGGTGAATGTGACATTTTTAAAAATAGTTTCGATGCCGAAGGCTTTCGAGAGCCCGGCGACTTTGATCATAGCCATGTGCCCTCCCCGCCGATTCGGCGTTTCGTTATGGCTGCGGCGACCGCTCCGGAAGCAAGTCCGCCGTAATCGTTATCATAATTTCCGCATTATTTTTCGTATGCTCGGTCGTGCGGAACAATCGTCCGAGAATCGGAATTTCACTTAAAATCGGCACGCGCCGTTCGCTTGTTTGCTCCTCGCGATCAATCAGACCGCCGATCGTAAGCGCTTCGCCCGGTTGCAGGCGCACGGTCGTTTGCGCTTCGCGCGTCGTGATACGGTAAGCCCGCAGTTCCGGAACAAGGTACGGCGTCGATACTTCCGCCGTCACGTCGGCCGTGATCTCGCCGGCCGCATTGACGCGCGGCGTATATAAAAGGCGTATGCCCGCGTCGCGATATTCCGTCGTCGTCACTTTTTCACCATTGGTGATCTGATCGACCAGCACGGGAATTTTATTGCCGATTAAAATTCGCGCCGTCTTGCCGTTGACCGTCGTGATATTCGGTCGCGCCAAAATTTGCGCGTTGCCGTCGGCGACCAGCGCATTTAATTTCGCGCGAAAGAAAAAGGAGTACGGATGCCCCGCCACGGTTTTGCCGAATTGAATCGAACCGAACCCGTCGGGCGTGACGATTTCTTCCACTTTCTCCCGTGCGCCGCGGCCGCGTTCGTAGCGCGTTTCATAGCGCGCGCTGCCCGTCAGCGGCAACCAGTCCCAATCAATCCCGAGTTCTTTGATATGATCGCGATTGACCGCGACGACTTCCACCGAGACATTGACCTGCCGATACGCGTAGTCGATTTTCTTCAGCAGCTGGTCCACTTCCGCCAGTTCGCGCGGCGTCCCGTAGACGATGACGCTCGCGCTCTCCGGGTTAATTTGCACCTGTTCCGCCGGCACAATCGCCGTGAGCTCTTTTTGCACGTTCACGGGGTCAGCATAATTCAAGGCGAAGGAGTGCGCTTGTTTGGCCGCTTTTTCGTTCGTTTGCGTGCCGTGTACGAGCCAGGTGCGTCCGTTTTTCACCAGCGTCACGTCCGCCGCCTCGGCCACCAGCTGCAGCGCCTCCTGCGGCGTCACATCATGCAGTGTCAGCGTGACGTTGCCGTGAACATCGTCGGCGATGATAATATTGTCGCCGGTCAATCGCGCCAGCCCCGTCAACACTTCCCGCACGGCAGAATCCCGCGCCTGCACATCCGCCGCTTGAATCGGTCCGGCGAGTAGGCTCAGGCCGAGCAGCAAAGTTCCCCACTTGCTTACGCTCATGATTGCGCCTCCAAAGGCTGTAAATGCAGATCACCCTGCGGTCCCGCCAATGTCAAATCATGCGTTGTCATACCGGTGACCTTGTAACCGGCATAGCTTTCCCCCGGCGCCAATGTCACCGGCACACCGTTGATCGTCAGCAGCGCGAGCGTCGTCGCGCCTTCGGTCATGGTGCCGTTCCAAATAATCGCGGGAGTTGCGGTAACGGCCGCTTGCGAATGAACTTCCTCTTGCGCCGCGTCGAGCG
>USPU01000050.1 GCA_900556745.1 uncultured Veillonellaceae bacterium | reverse complement strand
TGGTAGCGATAAAAATCACGGCGGGTCGTTTCGAGCTCCTGCCGGAAATTTTCGAGTTCGCTTTCCGTTTCCGGAACGGCAAGTTCCAAGCGTTGCGCCAATTCCCTCTGCCGCGCCTGCAATTCCGTCAGTCGCGCGTTCAGTTTGGCCAGACGGTATTCATTTTGATGGCTCTTGCGATAGTTCCAATAAAAGCACAGCAGGGAAAGCGCCAACGCGCCGCCGACGATATACAGCGCCTCCATGCCGAGGCCGCCGGTGAAGTAGAGATAAAACGCCGCGAGCGCGCCCAGTACGAGCAAAAAGCCCAGCCAGAAAAACGCGGAATACCGTTTGACCGGCAGTGTTTCCAGCCACTCGATCTCATCGGTTAAGTGCTGCTTTTCACGCGCGAGCAGCAACATTTCCTGCCCTTCCTGCTCCCATTTTTGGAATTCGCCTTCATCGGTCAGGCGCGGTATGTCATCCGTTTTGATTTCCTGCGCGCTTTCGATAACCGGCTCATCATTCTCCCAGTAATGCAGTTCGTTATCGCGCCGCAGCAGCTGCGCCGCGAGCTCCCGCCCTTTCGTCCAGTCAACGGTGCCGAGTTTCGCAGCTTCCGTCCCCGGCCACGCGGCCATAGCTTCCGTGCGCGCCGCGAATTCCTGCTGCCAAGCGGCCAGCGCCTCGTTTTTCGCGATCTGTTCTTGTTGCAACTCGCGCCAGCGTTCGCTTTCCCGATACAGCGCGGCGATTTCATCGCGCTCCGGTTCAAGCGTCACCACATCCTGCCGCGCGGTCGGCGCAATCTCCGCGAGTTTTTCATTCACTGCTTCACGCTGCTCGTTGACATCCGCCATGCGCTGCACCAATTTATTCCAGCGCTCTTTGCCGTCGGCGGGAAAATGCTCGATCGTGCTGCACAAATCCAGGCGCCGTTTCGTTTCGATGCCTTCCCGATAGTATTCCCACGCGCCGATTTGTTTATCCATCGTGCGATCGCGCACATCGAGCGCGGCGATTGCTTCTTCCGCCGCTTTAATTTGCGCGTCGACTTCGTTTTGCTCGCGACGAATCGCAGCGAATTCTTCCTCTTCTCCGGCCAGCGCCGCGACGTCATTTTGCGCTTTTTGCCAATCATTCAACAGTTGATTGATGACGCGTTTGCCCTGCGGCGACGCTACCAGCAGTTCTTCCCGCGCGTTCACCACGTCCTGCTGCATGCGCGCCAGCTGCTCGCCGCCCTGCATGCTCAAAAAGCCGGCGCGGACATCATCTTGCGCGAGAATCGCCGCGCCCTGCAAATCTTCCAGACCGATCGCGAAAACCTGCTCATACGTATTGCGATCCAAACCGTTCCACCATAAATCCGCCGGTTCGCCGATGACGGTTTCCAGACGATCATCCGTGACTTTCGTTTCCCCTTCATCGCGGTGAATGCGATACACGCGACCGTTCGCCAGCTCGACCGCTAAATTCCCTTTGCGGCCGCGTCGTTTGCCGCGACGGTACCCGAACAGCATGTCGCGCACAAATTGCAGCAGCGTCGTTTTGCCGCTTTCATTTTCGCCGCAGATAACGGTCAGTCCGGCGGCCGGCGGCTGCCAGGAAACATTTTGATAAATGCCGTAACGTTGCAGTTGTAAATCAGTCAGCTTCATCGCCGTTATCCCCCAATATCCGTTGCGCACCCGCTATTTCCGCGCGGCGGAGCGCCGTTTCCAAACGTTCGTCGCTGAGTTCTCCGAAGTAACGCGCGTAGCGTTCCCATTCCGGTCGCGCCGCGACGGCCTGCCGCAACGCGTAGTATCGCTCCTCCGGCGACATGGCGCGCAGTCGATCCACCGCGCGCAGATAATCGCCCGTCGCGTCCGGAATTTCCCGTCGCGCCTGCCAATCGACCGCCGCCGTCGTCTGATCCAAAAGCGCGCGGCAATACACGAAAATGTGTTTCATTTCTTCCTCTTCATTTAAGCGCGCCAGAATGGACTGTCGCGCCGCCGGATCGGAAAACACCTGATGCAGCGCGCCGCGCCCGCTCACAACCAAGGTCACGAGCAACGGTTTGCCCACTTCCTGACGACGTTCCTGCCGCTTTGCCAACACCGCTTTAATAAACATCTCCACGTCCGTCAAATCCGTCACGGAAAACTCCCATGTTTCCGAGCGAATGGCATCGGTCGCGATAAATTCAAGCATCGTCGTGCCGTGACTACCCACTTCGACAAGGTAGCAGCCGCGGGGTCCGGTTTCCGCCGCCGTCAAACTTTGCGCGTTGCCCGGATAGACGACATACGGATCTTCCGATAATACCTCGCGCGTGTGCACATGGCCGAGCGCCCAATAATCGATCCCGCTTTGGCGGATCTCGTCCCAGCTGAGCGGCGCGTACGGACCGTCCGACGCCGCTTTCGGTCCCTGCGTGTGCATGACGGCGATCGCGTACGGATCGCTTTCGCCGCGCACATAATCCGACGCCCAGCGACCGTCCGTGTGCATCGTCGCATAGCTTCGGCCGTAAATCATCGCGGCGGTTTCATTTTCCACCACGAGCGGTAATCCTTCCACTTTGTCCGCGCTGAACACATGCGCGGTCGGCGGCAACGGCACCTGCGCCTGCCACGCGCTCACCGGATCGTGGTTGCCGTGCGCGATAAACGTGCTGATACCCGCATTGGCCGCGCGAAACAGTTCGCGCGAAAATTCCAGCTGCGCCGGCAAACTGTGGTCCGCCGAGTTATATACGTCACCGGCGATCACAATCGCGGCGACGCGTTTTTCAATCGCCGTATCGACGATGTTGCGGAACGCTTGAAAAGTCGCGTCGCGCAATGTTTTTTCCCAATACCGTGACGGCGCTTCCCGGATAGCCAACGGCGTTCCTAAATGCAAATCCGCACAGTGAATAAATCGAAATCGTTTCGCCATCTCAGGCCTCCTTCAAAGTATCTTGATACGCCGCGTATAATATTCTGCTGACCTCCGGTATATCGTCGCGCTCAATTTCACCGAAAGAAAGCAGTAACATGCGTTCGTTAACCGGTTCATTATGCTGCGGTTTCACCCGCCGCAAATGCAGTCCGCGTCGAGCGGCGGCGCGCACCAAGGCGGCGCGAGACGCGGCTGTTTTAACGTACACGGGCAAATAAATGCCCGCGGTCGGCGCATCGATCCGTATCGCGTCACCGAACGTCTGCTGTAATGCGTTCGTCAGCAGCTCTCCTTTTTCCGCGTACAGTTTACGCAAACGGCGAATCTGCCGCGTGAAATGACCGCGCTCAATGAAATCCGCCAGCGCCAGTTGCTCCGCCACCGACGCCGTCTGACGATATAACTCGCGGCGCGCCAAAAAACGTTGCATCAAGTCCGGCGGTAAAATCATGTACGCCAAACGCAACGACGGCGGCAGCACTTTGGAAAGCGCTCCGATATAGACGACGCGCGTGCCATCACCCATCCCCTGCAACGAGGCTACCGGTGAACCGTAGTAAGAAAGTTCGCTGTCGAAATCGTCTTCAATAATCAACCCGTCCGTACGCTCGCTCCACGACAAAAGTTCGGCGCGAATCTGCGCGGGCATCACATCCGCCGCCCGATAGGCGAGCGACGGCAATACGTAAAGGATGCGCTTGCGGGCATTTTGCAACGGCGCCTGCAAAAGTTCGGCGTGGCCGCCGTACAACATGCGCACGGTAAATCCCGCATCGCTCATCGTATCCACACCCAACGGAAATTCCGTTTCCGCAAACAAAACTTCCCCGTACTCCGTTTGCAAAAGGCTGGCTAAAATCCGCAACAATTGCTGCGTATTCGAACCGATGATGATGTCGTCGGCATACGCCCGCGTATCCCGAGCTTGAGCCCCGTACTGCGCCAACGCTTCGCGCAGTTCCCGCTCACCTTGAATATCGCCGTAACACAGCAACCGTTTTTCATCGCGGAACACCCGCGAAAGTGAACGCCGCCACGCGGCGAATAAAAAGCCGTCGCGATCCATGCCGCTTTGCGCCAGATCATAGCGATACGTGACTTCGGTTTTGGTGCGAGGCTGCGGCCGCGCCGGAGATTGCCAGATCGTCAGTTGCGGCATCACGGTAAAGCGCGCGCGATTTTTCGCCACAATATAGCCCTCGCTCGCGAGCCGACTGTACACGCGTTCAATGGTAAATTTGCTGACGCCGAGCTCCGCCGCTTGCGCACGTACCGAATGCAAACGCATGCCGGCCGGCCAAACACCGGTTTCTATTTTTTCGCGCATCGCGCGATATAGCCGCAAATATAACGGCGACTCTTTGGTACCTGTCATGTGTTCCTCCATTAATAACTTTATTGTAAAACATGACAGAGAAAGAACGCAAATTATCGGCGCAGATCTTTTTTGTAAACTGATAAAATTTTCACCGTTGACTTATATTGTTAATGCGGTTACAATACAAGAGTAAACATAAGAAATACGGAAACATTTACAGCATGAACGGGGTGGAATGATGGACGCAACTTGCGCGCAAATTATTGCGCTGGCCGACCGTGTTCTCGACGGCGGTGAAATCACGAAAGAAGAAGGCATTTCCCTGATCAACACCAGTGATGAAAACACGATGCTTTTAATGGCGATGGCGGATAAAATTCGCCAGAAGTACAATGGTCATCGTGTTGATTTTTGCGCGATCATCAACGCGCGCAGCGGTCGTTGCCCGGAGAACTGCGCATTCTGCGCGCAATCTTCTTACTATAATACCGGGGTAAAAGAATATCCCCTCCTTGATGAAGAATCATTGGTCGAAGCGGCGAAAAAAGCCAAAGAGGCCGGCGCGGTGCGTTTTTCCATCGTCACCAGCGGACGCAACCAGGGCAATCCGCGCGAATTTGAAGGCATCGTGCGCGCGCTCAAACGCATCCGTAAGGAAGTGGGCATCGAAATCTGCTGCTCGCTCGGACTCGTCACCAAAGACCAGTTGCAACAACTCAAAGACATCGGGGTCACCCGTTACCATTCCAATATCGAAACGGCTCCGAGCCATTTTCCGGACATTTGCCAAACGCATACCTTCGAAGATAAATTGACGACCTTGAAAGCGGCGCAGGACGTCGGTATTCGCGTCTGCTCGGGCGGGATTCTCGGCTTGGGCGAAACGAACGAACAACGCGTCGAAATGGCGTTCACGCTGAAAGAACTCGACGTCGATTCCATACCGCTCAATATTCTGAATCCGATTAAAGGCACGCCTTTTGAAAATAACAAATCGCTTTCGCCGCTGGAAATTTTGCGGACGTTTGCGGTTTTCCGCTTCATTTTGCCGCGGGCTTTGATCCGCACCGCCGGCGGTCGCGAAGTCAACTTGCGCGATCTGCAGGCGTACGCGCTGAATGCCGGCTTGAACGGCATTATGGTCGGTGGCTACCTCACTACCGGCGGTCGGGATCCCGAAGCGGATCGCGTGATGGTACGCGATCTCGGTCTCGGTTTCACCCGCCCCGTGCTTCGTCCCGTCGCGGAAGAAGCCTAATCTTACTAATTCTCCAAACAACTAAAAAAGCTCTCCCTCGGGAGAGCTTTTTTAGTGTCGTAATTTCTTAATTCGTCTCTACATCACCTTCCGCGTCATTCGACGAGCTTCTGAAGAGCGTGCGGGCAAAAACGACGAGAACCAGCGCGATGCCCACATAGCCGACAAACGGATAAATGAGCGATACCAGCTTACCGAACGGGAACGAACCTCCGAGCATGAATACCGCGCCGAGCGCAACGGTCAGTGCAATTTCCCAACGCTGCGGAACGACCTTCAAGCATTCATTTTTAATCAGCCAATACATCGGCGCGGTGGTCGAGTAGATCCCGAGCATGATGATGACGGAGAAAACGAGCGCGACCAAAGGACTGATCTTCGCGCCGAGATACAGATTAGGCACCTGCAAACCTATCACGGCGTCAAAGTTGGCGAGCATGCCGCACAGCATGCCGACGACCGTCAGCATCAGGAAGAAGCCGCCGCAAAAACCGGCGATACCCGCTTCTTTACGACTCGAGGCCTGGGCGCCGAGTTCGGTGAAAAAGACCATGCCGGCGAGCATGTTGTAGCAAAAGAATAATGTTCCCGCCTGCCACCAGTGCGCGACCGGCTGGGCAGCGAGCGCGGCCGTCGTTGTCGCGACCGGCGCAGTCGTCCAACTGAAATCATGGAAAAATGTGTACATACCGACGGCGACGGTAAAGACGACGATAAACGGTCCGATCGCGCCGATGATAT
>USPU01000049.1 GCA_900556745.1 uncultured Veillonellaceae bacterium | reverse complement strand
CCTGCGCCGTCACCACGTACGCCACATGCACGCCGCGATGATCCTCCGCCTGCCACTGCGTCAACATCAGCGAATCCATTACCGCTTTGACGATACGCGGCGTAACTTCGTCCTGGCCTATTCCTCCACTGGCCGCGGCGGCAGATGAAAGCGCCGACGCGTACGCCATTTTGAATACGTCGCTTTGCCACAGTTGCTTACCCCAATAGCCGTCCGTCACGGCATACGTTTTCACCGGCGCCGGCGCGTCCTTCGGCAACGCCGCCTGCGCGCAGCCGTTGCCCAACAGCGCCAGCGCCAAGCTCACGCTCCAGAATATCCGATGCATGCCCGCTCCTCCTTTATCGCGATACGATTTGATGTAATTTCGTTTTGCAAGACGATCAACGCCTGCATCATATCGGTCTCTTAGCGTTTTCATCATACTCTATCGCTTTTCACATCGCAAATATAATACATGCAATAAGAAAAGCAAAAGACAAAAACGAACCGCTTACCTCTTGGTGGATGTGCCCTTTATTCGCGCGTTAAAGAATGTCCCTTGACACCTTTCAACAATCCGTGTATAGTAACGGTACTAGAGGTGACCGGCTCAACTAGGTGGTTTAAAACCCACTTTTGAGCGGTCGCCTCTTTTCTTGTTGCCCGATTATGTTTTATTTACCCGTTTTCTTGCTTTTATCCTTACTGTCGCCGTCAATGATGGTATACGCGATAGCCCAGCCGTCTTCTCGCGGGAACAATTGCGCAGTAATGGTCACGACCGCTTCCGCCGGCGGCACGCCCGGTTTCGTAATCACCCGCTCACGGTAGCGCGCGCTTTGCCCCCAATACGGCTGGCCGTTTGCCAAGCGGCGCGTCAGCGGCGTATACGCCGTGATTTTCGCATCGGCGATCGGCGCGAAATCGGCGCGCATTTGCAATATTTTTCCTTCGGTTCGGACCTGCATGAGCGCGGCGGCGAAAAGATCCTCCGTCAACCGTTCATTAAGGCGCTGCACCACGCGGTCCAGTTGTTTCTGCACGTCGTCGCGACTTGGCGCGAGCCTTGCGAGCACCTGCTTCGCGGATGCGCTCGGCGCCGGTCCCAAGCCGTCGCGCAAAGCCTGCGCGGACCGTTTTCCCAACGCCCGCTGAAATTCTGCGGTCGTCATGCGCATCACAAATACATCCGCCACGTTGCCGTCGGCGAATGTCGCTTGAAGCACCTCGGCGTTTTGCCAAAAGGTTTCGCGTTGGTCGTGACCGCCAAGGCCGCGAGTAATGCCGCGGTAAGATATGTCAAATGCTTTGCCATGCATTGCCTCCTTTTCTCTTCATTATACAGAATTTTACCATTCCGCGAACGAAAAAAGCGTTGCCGCGCGGCAACGCTTTTTTCAATGCAGGCTATCGACCTGTTCGTGAATCAATTTCTCTTTCAATTGTTGCAATTTCGGAGAACGGTTAATTTCAAGTATTTCGGGATTGTCCAGGCGCGTGTATTCCGGCCAAAGCTGCTTGAATTGCGCTTCGGCATACGTCTTGATTGCAGCGAGGCTCGGCAGTTCGTACACGAGTTCGCCGCCTTGCATGATCGGCTCCAGCATGCGACGCACGTCGAACGAATTCGCCGCCAATTTTTTGCGCCGCCACGGATATTCGTACGTGATCAGTTCGTAATCTTCCGCCGGAGAAATGTCTTCATCCGCCAACGCCAACACATCGGTGATCAATTTCCCGTTGTCGCGATGGGAAATGCGGAATACTTCTTTACGACCCGGGTCCGTCATTTTTTCCGGCTGATCCGAGAACTTCATTTTCGGAATCAATACGCCGTTTTCTTCCTGTCCCGCCAATTTATAAATGCCGCCCAACGCCGAGGTACCGTCCGCGGTAATAATCTTGGTGCCGATGCCCCAGGAGTTAATCGCCGCCCCCTGCTGTTTCAAACTTAACACGGTGCGTTCATCAATGTCGTTTGATGCCGTAATGCCGGCCGTGGTAAATCCCGCCGCATCGAGCATTTCACGCGCCTTGCGGGAGAGGTAGGCGATGTCGCCGCTATCCAGACGGATACCGTATTTCTCCGGCAAACGATTCGCTTCCTGCAATTCCCTAAAGACGGTGATGGCGTTCGGCACGCCCGACTCGAGCGTGTTGTACGTATCGGCGAGCAGCGTCGCGTTATCGTACTGCCGCGCGTATTCGCGGAACGCGGTGAGTTCGTCGGGAAAGCTCATGATCCAGCTATGCGCCATCGTGCCGACCGCCGACAAACCGAAACGCCGCGCCGCTTCGACGTTGCTCGTCGCGTTGAAGCCGCCGACAATCGACGCGCGCGCGCCATAATGGCCGGCGGATTCTCCCTGCGCCCGACGCAAACCGAATTCCATCAAAAAATCATCGCCCGCCACCGAACGCACGCGGCGCGCTTTGGTCGCGATCAATGATTCGTGATTCATGATCATCGTCAGACCCGTTTCGAGCAAGAACGCTTGCGCTTTGGGGGCTTCCATTCGCAGCAGCACTTCGCCTGGGAACGCAATCGTGCCTTCGATCATCGCGTAAATGTCTCCCGTAAAACGAAAATCGGCGAGCCATTGTAAAAAGCCCTCGTCAAAAGTATGCAACGAGAGTAAGTACGCGATTTCGCTTTCGCCGTACCGGAAATTTCGAATGAAATCGACCAAGTGTTCCAGACCCGCGACGACGGTATACCCGCCACCGAACGGATTGTTGCGATATGTGCGGTCAAATACGCAGGGCACATCATGCGCGCCGATGCGCCAAAGTCCCTGCGCCATTGTCAATTGATAAAAATCCGTGACCAAGCCTGTATTCATCATATCCCCTCCACATGTTTCACTTATTATAACCGTCTGCGCACGGTTTCACAAAACGCAAGTAAAAAAAATCCCCTTATGCAAGGGGATTTTTTTTGCTCGTTTTATTTCAAAAGATCGTTGACGTCTTTGCATTCTTTGTTGAGCGCTTCCGCTACGCCTTTGAACGTAACGTATCCGTCCAACGTGTTCAAACCGTTCGCCAGACCCTTGTCGTCTTTGAGCGCCTGTTTCCAACCTTTGTTGGCAATCGCGATCGCGTCCGGCAGCGTCGCGTTCGTCAACGCGTAGGTCGAGGTGTTGGCTACCGCGCCCGGCATGTTGGCCACCGAGTAGTGAACCACGCCGTATTTCATGCGGATCGGATCATCATGCGTGGTCGGACCGTCAACCGATTGCACCGCGCCGCCCTGGTCGATCGCCACGTCGACGATGACCGAACCCGGGCTCATTTCTTTGACCATTTCCGTGGTGATGAGCTGCGGTGTTTTCGCGCCCGGAATCAATACCGAACCGATGACAACGTCCGATTCTTTAACGGCCTGCGCAATGTTGAGCGGGTTCGACGCGAGTGTATGTACGCGAGCGCCGAAGATGTCATCCAACTGACGCAAACGGTCGAGGTTGTTATCAATGATGGTGACGATCGCGCCCATGCCGACCGCCATTTTCGCCGCGTTCGTACCTACGGTACCGCCGCCGACGATGGTGACTTTGGCCGGTAATACGCCGGCGACGCCGCCCATTAATTTACCTTTGCCGCCGTTGATTTTTTCGAGGAAATGCGACGCTACCTGGATCGACATGCGACCCGCGACTTCACTCATCGGCTGCAAGAGCGGCAAGCTGCGGCCGTCACGACCGAGAACCGTTTCATACGCGATACTGATGACTTTATGTTTCAACAGCGCTTCGGTCAATGCCGGTTCCGCCGCCAAGTGCAGGTACGTGTACAAGATCTGACCTTCGTGGAAGAGATCGTATTCTTCCGCGATCGGCTCTTTTACTTTAATGATCATTTCGGAATCGTCGAACAGTTTCTTTTTATCCGCGACGATTTTAGCGCCGACCGCTTCGTATTCGCTGTCTTCAATGAACGAACCGAGGCCCGCTCCCTTTTCGACGAATACTTCATGTCCCGCATCTACTAACGCGTGCGCGCCGGCCGGAGTAAGACCTACACGAAATTCGTTATTTTTGATTTCTTTTGCTACACCAATACGCATGTTGTGACCTCCTAAGTAAATAGAGTATGCTATTAACAAAGTTATTATAGCACTATTTCGCGCGCGCAAACAACATGACAACATTATTTTTCAAGTGTTTTCTAAATTCGCATGCGATGTGAGACGTATAATAAAAACGCATACCATAAAAACAGCATACTCTATTTTTTCTAAATAAAAAAAGCCGCCGCGGCGGCTTTTTATGTATTTATTTCGGATGCACCATATCGGCGGGAACGACGATCTCGTCGTATTCTTCCGCGGTGACATAACCGAGGTCGAGCGCGGCGCTCTTGAGGTCGGTGCCTTCGCGGTGCGCTTTTTTGGCGATCTCCGCGGCTTTTTCATAACCGATTTTCGGCGCGAGCGCCGTGACGAGCATGAGCGAGTTCTGCACGTTTTGCGCAATGCGTTCGCGATCCGGTTCCAAACCTTCCGCGCAATGAACCGCAAACGAATGCAACGCCTCTCCCAGCAGACGCACGGATTCGAGATACGCGTCGATGAGTACCGGTTTATACACGTTCAACTCAAACTGACCGTGCGCCGAGGCCATCGCGATCGTGGCGCTGTTGCCGTGGACGCGACAGGCCACCATCGTAAGCGCTTCGCATTGCGTCGGATTCACTTTGCCCGGCATGATGGACGAGCCCGGTTCATTTTCCGGAATCGTGATTTCCGCCAACCCGGCCCGCGGTCCGCACGCCGCCAACCGCACGTCGTTGGCAATTTTGAATGCGTTCATCGCGAGCGCTTCCACAGCGCCGTGGCTGTACACGAATTGATCGTGAGCGGTCAGCGCGTGAAATTTATTGGCGGACGAAATGAAATCATAGCCCGTCGCGCGCGCGATTTCTTTCGCCACGCCTTCCGCGAACCCCTCCGGCGCATTGAGTCCCGTGCCGACGGCGGTACCGCCCAACGCGAGGGGGTAGAGATGCGTTTCGCTTTCCTTGATCATTTTTTCCGCAGCTTCCAGCATCGCCGCCCAACCGGAAATTTCCTGGCCCAATGTCAAGGGCGTCGCGTCCTGCAAATGCGTGCGACCGATTTTGACGATGTCCATGAATTCCGCGCTCTTTTGCTCTAAAATGCGACGCAGTTCCGCCAGCGCCGGATACAATTTTTCATGCAACGCCACGACCGCGGCGATATGCATCGCGGTCGGGAACGTGTCGTTCGAGGACTGCGAACTGTTCACGTCATCATTCGGATGAATCCGCAACGAATTGCCCTCAGCGGCCAATTTTTCATTGGCGATATGCGCGATCACTTCGTTCACATTCATATTGGATTGCGTGCCGGAGCCCGTCTGGTACACGACCAGCGGAAATTCATCAGGCCATTGACCCGCTAAAATTTCATCGCACACGGTTTCGATAACGTCCGCTTTCTTCGCGTCCAATTTGCCGAGATCCGCGTTCACTTTCGCCGCGCATTTTTTCAATACCGCAAATGCCCGAATAATTTCCTGCGGCATCCGCTGACCGATTTTGAAATTTTCAAACGAACGCTCGGTTTGCGCGCCCCATTTCCGTTCCGCGGGAACCCGCACTTCGCCCATGGTGTCATGCTCTACTCGATAAGTCACGCCTTTCCCTCCCCTTGGCCATGCGGCGCCGACGCGTTCCGTCATCTGCGTAACAACGGGTCGGGCGCGCATGATCCTCACCACCAAATTTTCAGATTTGGCTTAATTGTACGCATAAAGTATTTTTTTCGCAAATTTTTTAAAAATATAAAAACCGCTTGCTATTTTATTGTCATGTATGATTTTTTGTGATAAGATGGATTCGATTTATACATATGTATTTACCAGGGAGACGAGCGTATGACGACAGAGAATCTTTTATCCGATCTTCTCACGTATTGGGCCCAATTTGTTGCCGCTGTCAACGAGGTACTGTGGAGCTCCGTTCTCATGTACGGTTTAGTCGCCGTGGGATTATTTTTTACGCTGTATCTCGGCGCGCCGCAATTTATCCGTTTCGGACCGGCGGTGCGTCAGGTTTTCGGTAAGCTGTATAAATATCAGCATACCGATCGGGACGGCAAGTCGATCTCCTCGTTCCAAGCGCTGGCTGTCGCGGTTTCCGCGCAAGTCGGCACCGGTAACGTCGCGGGCGTTGCGACCGCCATCATGGCGGGCGGTCCCGGCGCCATTTTCTGGATGTGGCTGTCGGCGCTCTTCGGCATGAGTACGATTTTCGCCGAAGCGGTTTTGGCGCA
>USPU01000048.1 GCA_900556745.1 uncultured Veillonellaceae bacterium | reverse complement strand
CGCGACGCAAAAAGGCGTCTTGCCGGATCCGCTGACGGGCAATGTCGGGCAGGTGGACGGATTGCAGTTGTTCAATACCATTCAGGAAATCGCGGCGAAGGGAGGCGACGTCAATCTCCGCGCCGTGGCCAAACAGGATATTTATACGGAAGGGCCTGTGCGAATCGATATTATCGTTACTGCGAAATAAATAATTCATCCCCGCTGAGGCGGGGATTTTTGTGGGGAAAAAGAGGAAGTATGATTTTAGCCATTGATCCGGGTTCGGCGAAAACGGGAACGGCGGTTGTCCGTGAAGATGCCGAACTGATACATAAAGAAATTGTTCCGACAAACGATTTGGTGCCGTTTTGCCAAACCGTTTTTCAGCAATATCCGATCACGCAAATCGTCAGCGGTAACGGCACGCGCAGTAAAGAAATCGGACATATTTTAGCGCGGCTGGCGCAGGAGCATGAAATCGGCTATACGACAGTCGATGAAAGCTATACTACGGAAATGGGCAAAATCCGTTACTGGCGGTACACCCCGCGGCAAGGTTGGCGCAAACTGATTCCGACATCATGGCAGACGCCGCCGGAACCGGTGGATGATTTTGTCGCTTGGATTATTGCGGAAATTTATTTGGGCAACGATATGCCGGAACAGCTGGCGCATGCGCGCAGGAGGAAACAATGAAACCCGCAGAAACAGGACATGTAAAAAAGACGCTGACCGTTTCACATTATTTTAATATCGGCTTCGGCGCGATTGTCGGTACCGGCTGGATTTTGATGGTAGGGGACTGGGTCATTGTCGGCGGCGGTCCGCTGGCGGCCATGCTGGCCTTTTTGCTGGGCGCGCTGACGCTTTTGCCGATCGCGGCGGTATTTGGGGAACTTACCTCCGCCATTCCGATCTCGGGCGGTATTGTCGAATACATTGAACGCGCGTTCGGCAGCAAGGCGTCATTTGTCGCCGGTTGGCTGCTCGCGTTCGGAGACGGCGTTTTATGCCCCTGGGAATCGCTGGCCGTGGCGACGATCATAACGCAACTTGTCGCCGAAATTTTCCCGGTTTTACGCGCATATAAGCTGTATACGATCATGGGTTCGGACGTCTATCTGTATCCGGTGTTGATCGCCTTGCTGTTTTCCGGTTACGTCATCTGGCAAAACTTTCGCGGCTCATTGCAAATGGCGCGTCTGCAGACATTTTTAACGCGCACGCTGCTCTTTGGCATGTGCGTGGCGATGGCGGTTTCCTTCTTTAAAGGCAGTCCGCAAAACTTTTTGCCGTGGTTTGAAGTCGTGACCGGTCCCGCGTCGGCGACGAACGGAACGAATTTTTGGACGGGCCTCGCCGCGGTGCTCGTATTGACGCCGTTTTTCTACACCGGTTTGGATACGATTCCCGACCAGGCGGAAGAAGCGCATGAAGATCTTGACTGGCACCAATTCGGCCGCGTTATCAGTTGGGCGTTGTTGGCTTCCTGCGTATTTTATCTCGTTTGCATTTATGCCTTTAGCACGATCTTGCCGTGGACGGAATTTGTTAAAATGCCGATTCCGGCGCTTTCCAGTTTACAATCGATCCACTTTTATCTGTATGTGGTCATGCTCACCATTGCGACGATCGGACCGCTCGGCCCGATGAATTCGCTTTTCTCGGCGACGGCCCGCATCATGCTGGCGATGGGACGCAAAGGGCAACTGCCCGCCGTCTTCGCGCATGTCGATCCGAAATCGGGTACACCGAAAGCGGCTAATATTTTACTCGCGATACTGACCGTCATCGGACCGTTTTTGGGGTACAGCATGCTGTTGCCGCTCACCGAAGTCGCGGCCTTGGCCTTTATCGTGCCGTGCACCATGGTGACGATGGCTTGCTACCGTCTGCGTGATCTCGAGCCGGATTTGCCGCGGCCGTACAAAGTACCGGGCGGAAAAGTCGGCATCGGCGCGGGCGTTCTCGCCGGCGGCGCCGTGATTGCGCTGCTGGTGGTACCGGGCAGCCCCGCCGCGTTGACTTGGGTCGAGTGGTTGATTTTATGCGGTTGGCTATGTTTCGGCGCGGTCTTATACATGTTCCGCGGCAAGCGTGTGCAGAAAGCGCAGAATTGACACGTCTTGACAAAACTGATAAAATTACCCTGTTATACCGCAGACTCGGGGCATAGCGCAGTTTGGTAGCGCACCTGATTTGGGATCAGGGGGTCGCAGGTTCAAATCCTGCTGCTCCGACCATTCGTCCCAGTAGCTCAGTTGGATAGAGCAACGGCCTTCTAAGCCGTGGGCCGGGGGTTCGAATCCCTCCTGGGACACCATACAAAAAACACCTTTGCTAACGCGGAGGTGCTTTTTATTATCTGTTTTTCCGGCGATGCTACGAATGACCGTGCTAAAATAAAAACCAAGGAGGGCAGCATGCTTAGGTATGAGAAATTGGACAGCTGGCGCGGGTTTTGGCTTGTGAATATGATCGTCTATCATGCCGTGTGGGATCTTCTCTTTTTTGGGAACCCGCAACGCTTGGATTTACTTTTCAGCGCGCCGCTGGTCATTTGGCAACAAGCTATTTGCTGGTCCTTTATTTGGCTTTCGGGATTTGTGGTCGGTATCGGTAAGCGACCGTTGCGACGCGCTATTATTATCTTACTGGCGGGCGCTTTGGTGACGCTGGTGACGCTTTTGGCATGGCCGGAGATGGCGATTTGGTTCGGCGTTTTGACCTGCATCGGTTCATGCATGCTGCTGACAAGTTGGGGGCTGCCTCTGCTGCGTCGCGTCCCCGCCCAAGCAGGTTGGTGCTTCAGCGCCCTGCTTTTTGCGCTGACCTTTCAAGTAGCTGACGGCATATTGGGCAACGCGTTCCTGTTTTCGATTACGTTGCCGGAGCATTGGTACAGCGGAATGATAGCGACGTACTTCGGTCTGCCGGATCCGCAGTTTCAGTCGCTTGATTATTTCCCCTTGTTGCCGTGGATATTTTTATTTTTGAACGGATACTTTTCATTTCGTCATGGCGCCGCGAAGGGACAGCTGTCAAAACTCGTCACGACGAATTTTCCGATCTTGGCGTTGCTCGGCCGGCATACATTACCGATTTATTTACTGCACCAACCGATCTTGTATCTTTTGTTCATGATTTTTCTATCAACGTGAGCGTGAGCCAAAAGCATCAACTAAACGAAAACGCGGTCGGTGGCGGCGCATAAATACGAGAAAGAGGGGTTGAAAGCAGTCATTGGCGAGAAACAATGCGATAGGCAAAGCGTTATATGACTGGCGCGCTGCGGCGTGAAAAAGACCGGCAATGAGAAAAAGCAAGGCCGAAATACCTGCTACGGTGCGCGCGGTGCTAAATTATTTCTTTACAAAAGGCGCCCTGCGTAATATAATATACTTTGTCATGGACCACTAGCTCAGCTGGCAGAGCACCTGACTCTTAATCAGGGTGTCCAGGGTTCGAACCCCTGGTGGTCCACCACCCTTTTCCCCGCGGCCGTCCTACCGCGGGGTTTTACTTTGTCATGCAATCTTGACAAAAAGACATGATTTCTGTATACTATGAGCGTTACACATGGGGGTATAGCTCAGCTGGGAGAGCGCTTGAATGGCATTCAAGAGGTCAGCGGTTCGATCCCGCTTATCTCCACCAAATCAAAAATCCGTAAACTTCGGTTTACGGATTTTTTGTTGAAAATAGACGTGTTTTCACACAGGAGAATGGCGCGCAATAAAAAAAGAGTCGAGCGACTCTTTTTTTATTTTTCTTCCTGATCCACCGTGACGATCGGGGGCGACGCTACAAAAGTCACGCCCGGATTGCGTTCGGTGAGCCAATTCGTTTGCCATTCATTGGCGAGCAAAATGACCGGACGTTGCTTGTTGTCGTAGACAATCATCGATGTGCCGAGCCCGGTGAGGTCTTCCGGCGTGGCGTTTAACGCCCAACGCGCGACGCTGTAGGGAAGAGGGATCAGCTCCACCGTGACGTTGTATTCGTTTTGCAGACGATACTGCAGCACGTCCCATTGCAATTGACCGACGGCGCCGATGATAAACGATTCGCGGCCTTCGCCCTGCGTGTAAATTTGAATCGCGCCTTCCTGCGCCAGTTGGCGCATTCCCTTTAAGAATTGTTTACGCTTCAGGCTGTCTTTCGGCGCGACGCGCGCGAAAAGTTCCGGCGGAAATACCGGAAAATCGGCGAAGGTGACGACGTGTTTCGGATCGCACAAGGTATCGCCGACGCCCATCGTGCCCGGATCAAATACGCCGATGATATCGCCGGGATAGGCGGATTCGATAATGGTGCGCTCCGTCGCCAAAAATTGCTGCGGCTGGGTCAGGCGGATCGTTTTGCCCGACTGCCGATGCAAGACGCTCATGCCTTTTTCAAACTGTCCCGAACAAATACGCATGAAGACGATGCGATCGTGATGTTTCGGGTCCATGTTCGCCTGGATTTTAAAGACGAAAGCGGAGAAATCTTCATTTTGCGGTGAGACGGTTTCCTCCAGCGCCCGACGCGGCGCCGGCGCGGGGGCCATTTTCAAAAAGCTTTCGAGAAACGGCTGCACGCCGAAATTCGTCATCGCGCTGCCGAAGTAGAGCGGGGTCAGCTTGCCGTGCGCGATTTTTTCCGCGTCGAACGGATCTCCCGCGACGTCTAAAAGCTCAATATCTTCTTCCAGTTGAGCGAGCACGTCCTCGCTGAGCAACGCTTGAATTTCAGGCGCGGTGCGCTTGCCGCTGGTCACGGCGAGTTTATTCTGACCATGATCGCCGGAGCGTTCAAACACGTGCACGGTATCTGTTTCGCGTTCATAGATGCCCTGGTATTTGCCGTTGATACCCACCGGCCAATTCATGGGGCAGGCGCGAATACCGAGCATGGATTCGAGTTCGGACATCAGGTCGTACGGATTGCGTCCAAAGTGATCGATTTTGTTGACAAAAGTAAAAATCGGAATGCCGCGATCGGCGCACACGCGGAACAGTTTTTCCGTCTGCGCTTCGACGCCTTTCGCCACGTCGATCAGCATGACGGCGCTGTCTGCCGCCATCAATGTGCGGTACGTGTCCTCCGAAAAGTCCTGGTGACCCGGCGTATCCAAAATGTTGACGCGATGTCCTTCGTAATCAAACTGCAAAACGGAACTCGTGACCGAGATGCCGCGCTGCTTTTCGATTTCCATCCAGTCGGAAACGGCGTGCCGCGCCGTTTTGCGCGCCTTGACCGAACCGGCGAGGTGGATCGCGCCGCCGTAAAGTAATAATTTTTCCGTCAGCGTCGTTTTACCGGCATCCGGATGCGAAATAATGGCAAACGTGCGGCGACGGTTGATTTCTTGCGTAAAGTTCATGCTGTCACTCCTTCATATCTCCAAATTATAACATGATCCGCGTTTCCGTGAAAGCGCGCGGGCGGTTGTTGGGGCGGACGATAAAAGGTATAATAAAAGACATCAAAAGGAGAAAGGATGTGCGCATGAAACCGGTTTTTATTCGTGAAGACAAGCGGGATTATTTGCAGAAAATGGGCGCGTTCGCATTTGTGACGGCTGTCTCGGTCGCGGTTTGGCAGATCATGAAAGTGCGCGGCAGTGAAATTTTTGTCGCGGCGTGTGCGATTGCCTTTTTATATTGCCTGTACGGCTACTTTTTCCCGACCAAGCTGTTGCGCTTGGACAGCAAGGGAGCGAAGTTACTGGCGAGCAATATTTTAATTCCCTGGAACTATATCTATGAAGTGAATGTGCAGCCTTTTATCGACGGCGAATACGAGAATGCGAAAAAGCGTTACGTCGTCTGTCGCGGCTACAGCCCGCGGGCGGAAAGCGTGGTCGAATGGTGGCGTTTGCCGGTCGGCGCGCGGCGCGCGGACAAAGTGGCGGCGCAAATCTGGCGCATGAAAGAGTTGTATAGCGGCAAGGTGGGGCAAAAGTGATCTTATCCGGAAAAGAAATCGAGCGGCGGCTGGGCAAAAATATTTTTATCGATCCGTTCGATCCGCGAAAATTGAACCCGAACAGTTATAATTTGAGCTTGGCGAACGAATTGCTCGTTTATGATGAACCGAAGCTCGATATGAAAAAGAAAAATACCGCGCATCGCATTGTGATCCCCGACGACGGTTTGTGGCTGGAGCCGCAGCGTCTTTACTTGGGACGCACGGCGGAATACACTCGCACGGAAGGGCTTGTGCCGATGCTCGAAGGGCGTTCGTCGGTCGGCCGGCTGGGACTTTTTATTCATGTGACCGCAGGCTTCGGCGATGTCGGTTTCGCGGGGTATTGGACGCTGGAAATGTTTTGCGTGCAGCCGATCAAAATTTACCCCAACGTGGAACTT
>USPU01000047.1 GCA_900556745.1 uncultured Veillonellaceae bacterium | reverse complement strand
CTGTTCGGCTTGGGGCGTATTAAAGGAATTCGTCGGCCGGCGATCGCAACTCCTTTGCCGACACAGGATGGCGGCACCACGCTTTTGATTGATTCGGGGGCTAGTGCTAATCCCGGAGTCGAAAATTTGTTGCAAAATGCTTTGCTGGGGCACGTGTTTATGCAACGCGTATATGGTATTGTGGAGCCGCGTGTCGGTTTGCTGAACATCGGTACCGAAGAAATCAAAGGCAGCAATGTCGTTACGGAAGTATATCCTAAGATGCAAGAACAATCGGTTTACCGATTTATCGGCAATGTCGAAGGACGAGATATTCCGAAGCGTGTGGCCGATGTCGTTGTGTGCGACGGCTTTACGGGCAATGTCGTTTTAAAATTTGCGGAAGGCATGGCCACTATGATGATGCATCTTTTAAAAGATGCGGTAATGAAAAACGGTTGGCGCGCCAAATTAGGCGGTTGGCTTTTACGGCCGGCGCTGAAGCAGGCGTTGAAAAAAGTGGATTACGCGGAGTACGGCGGCGCACCGCTTTTGGGTGTCGAAGGCGGTTTGGTGATTTGCCATGGCGCATCCAAGGCAAGGGCGATTCAAAATGCCGTACGACTTGCATCACATATTGCGGATTCAGAAATGGTAGAACATATCAAAACAGCTTTAGAAACGGTGGACGCAACGAATGAAGAGTAGTACGTTGCGGCAGATCGGAGTTTTAGGAACCGGCTCGTATGTGCCGGAACATATCCTTACTAATGCGGATTTAGAAAAAATGGTAGACACGTCAGATGAATGGATTCGGACACGCACGGGAATTCGTGAACGGAGAATTGCCGAGCCCGGAACCTCGACGGTCTCGTTAGCGAAAAAAGCGGCAGAAAAAGCAATAGCGGATGCCGGTGTTACTGCAGAGGAAATTGATCTCGTGGTCGTGGCGACATGTACGCAAGATACCATTGCACCTTCGACCGCGTGCGCTTTACAGGATATATTGGGGATTCCCGCGGCGGGCGCATTTGATCTGTCTGCCGGATGTAGCGGTTTCGTGTATGCGACCGCAGTAGCGAGTCAAATGTTAGCTACCGGTTTATATCAGAAGGCGTTGGTTGTCGGTGCAGAAGTGCTGAGCCGTTTTGTGGATTGGACAGATCGAAACACCTGCGTCCTTTTCGGCGATGGCGCCGGTGCAGTTGTTTTGGGAGAAGTGGCTACCGGAGGTATTGGCGGGATCGATCTCGGATCGGATGGTTCCGGTCGCGGCGCGCTGGGGATTTTCGGCGGACCTTTTCATGGTGATTTGCATTCGGAGCTTGCCGATCAGAAAATGTTCATTCGCATGAATGGTAAAGATGTCTTTAAATTTGCGGTAAAAGTTATTGGCGAATCTACCGGAAGAGCGCTTGCTAAATGTGGGCTTACCTATGATGATGTAGACCTTTTGATTCCGCATCAGGCGAACGAGCGGATCATTCAAGCTGCTGCCAAAAAAATATCCTTGCCCTTAGAACGCATTTTTGAAAATTTGGATCGCTACGGTAATACGTCCAGCGCATCGATTGCAATCGCATTGGATGAAGCGGTGCATGCCGGTCGAATTAAAAGCGGCGATCAGGTCGTCCTAGTGGGATTCGGTGCCGGCTTAACCTGGGCTAGCCTTTGTATGGAATGGCGGTAGCGGAATGAAAACGAAACTGACAGAATTATTGGGAATTGAAGCACCGATTATTCAAGGCGGTATGGCTTGGCTAGGAACTTGGGAATTAGCCTCCGCTGTTTCGGAGGCAGGCGGCCTCGGTGTGATTGGGGCCGGTAATATGCCGGGTGATCTTCTTCGTGAACAGATCCGGCAAGTGAAAGCGCATACGACGAAACCCTTCGGTGTCAATTTGATGCTGCGTTCACCTTTTGTTGAAGAGTGTGTAGCAGCCGTTTGTGAGGAAAAAGTACCGGTTATTACAACCGGGGCGGGAAATCCGGGAAAGTACATTGAACGCTTTAAAGCATCCGGCGCCAAGGTTATTCCTGTCGTTTCCGCTGTGGCGTTAGCTAAACGGTTGGCAAGCGTCGGAGTCGATGCCATTATTGCAGAAGGACTGGAAAGCGGCGGCCATGTCGGCAAGGTAACCACCTTGGCGCTGGTACCGCAAGTGGTAGATGCAGTAGAACTGCCCGTTATTGCGGCCGGCGGTATTGCCGATGGTCGAGCTTTGGTCGCTATGTTGGCATTGGGAGCGGTCGGAGTGCAGATGGGCACACGTTTTGTAGCCAGTGAAGAATGTATCGCCCATCCGGCATATAAAGAAGCGCTTTTAAAAGCACGGGATCGTTCAACGGTGATTACCGGGCGTACGACGGGGCATCCTGTGCGCGTGATCGCCAACGCTCTTTCCCGACAGTATGAAAAACTGGAAAGCATCAACGCGCCGTTAGCGGAAATTGAGGGTCTTGGCGCGGGGAGTTTGCGTCGGGCGGCGATTTTGGGAGATACGAAGACAGGATCGATCATGGTCGGACAAATTGCAGGCTTAGTGAACGATATCAAACCGGTATGTGAAATTATTACTGCGATTATCAGAGAAGCTGTCGTCGCGCAGCAACGTATCAGCGAGGTGAAGGTATGAAAACGGCATTTTTGTTTCCCGGTCAGGGCTCGCAAAAAGTAGGAATGATGCAGGACTTGGCTGCGCAATATGAAAGCGTACGCAACCGTTTTGAAGAAGCGGATGAAGCGCTTGGCTGGAAGCTGAGTGAATTGATTTTTGAAGGTCCGGCAGAAAAATTACAGCAGACTCAGTATACCCAGCCGGCGATTTTGACGGCAAGCGTAGCGGCCTATGATCTGCTCGCACAAGCGGGCATTACCGCGGAATATCTTGCGGGTCATAGCTTAGGAGAATATTCGGCACTTGTGGCGGCGGGCTCCATTTCATTTGTGGATGCGGTACGTACTGTACACGCGCGCGGCAAATTTATGCAGGAAGCCGTGCCGATCGGAGAGGGCGGTATGGCGGCAATCATTCGCCTGGAACGCGAAAAAATTATCACGATTTGCGAAGAGTTTTCGGCACAAGGGAAAATCGTGCAAGCCGTGAATTTCAACTGCCCAGGACAAGTAGTCATTGCGGGGACAACCGATGCGGTGGCGGCGGCATGTGAGAAGATGAAAGAAGCGGGCGCGCGTCGCGCGATTCCGTTGCCGGTTTCGGCACCGTTTCACAGCACATTGATGCAACCGGCAGCCGAAAAATTGGCGCAAGTCTTGCATACGATTGAGATCAAAGAGGCGCGAATTCCCGTGATTGCCAATGTGCATGCCCAACCGGTTCATACGAGCGCAGAAATTCGTGAGTCGTTAGTCGAACAGGCAGCCCATCCGGTCCTTTGGGAAGACAGCATGCATGTGCTTTTGACTAAAGGTGTGGATACGATGGTGGAAGTGGGTCCTGGTACTGTCTTAAGCGGTTTTATGAAAAAAATTGAATCCGGTGTGCATCTGGAGCATGTCGAAAATGTGAGCAGTTTAGAGGCTACCTTGGCATATTTTGAGGAGGCACAAAATGGCAACTAAAACAGCACTTGTTACCGGCGCATCGCGCGGCATCGGACGGGCAGTGGCAGTCGCTTTGGCGCAGGCCGGGTATGATGTTGCGATTAATTATTCCAGTAACGTAAGCGCGGCGGAAGAAGCGGCACAAGCGGTGAAAGCATGCGGTCAAAAAGCTGTTTTAGTACAGGGGGACGTTTCCCGAAAAGAGGAAGCGGAACTCATTGTGGCCGAAACGCAAAAAGAATTTTCGCATATCGACGTGCTGGTAAATAACGCCGGCATTACCCGTGACACCCTGGTGCGGCGGATGAAAGAAGCCGACTGGGACGCTGTTTTAAACACCAACTTAAAAGGTGTTTTCTTGATGACGCAAGCCGTCATCGGCGATATGTTTAAGCAACGCCGCGGTGTCATTATTAATATGAGCTCCGTCGTCGGTGTGACGGGTAATATCGGGCAGGCCAATTATGCTGCTGCCAAAGCGGGCGTTATCGGCTTGACGAAAGCGAACGCGAAAGAATTTGCCACGCGCGGCATTCGTGTAAATGCGATTGCACCCGGGTTTATTCATACCGATATGACCAGCGGATTGCCGGACAAAATCAAAGAAAGTCTGATCAAGCAAATTCCTCTGGGAGCGATGGGAGATCCGGAAGACATAGCCGCCGCGGTACGTTTTCTGGCCTCCGACGAGGCGAAGTACATTACCGGGCAAGTGTTACAAGTCAACGGCGGCATGGCTATGTAGTTGATGATGCTACCGGGGCAGTTTGTCATGGCCCGTTAGATGTAATATAATAAACCAAAACCGGAAAGGTGGTGAAACCATGAACAATACATTTGAAAAGGTACGCGCGATCGTTGTAGAACAGCTGGGTGTGGATGAAGCGGATGTACAAATCGACTCCACTTTCATTGATGATCTGGGCGCGGATTCTTTGGATATCGTTGAATTGATTATGGCGTTTGAAGAAGAATTTGAAATTGAAATCCCTGATGATGTAGCCGAAAAAATTAAAACCGTTAAAGATACGGTCGACTACATTGACAAGAATATTGCGTAATTGAGGTCGAAACCGGGAAGCGCTCGCCTCCCGGTTTTCCCGTTTTATGCTCTTATCATAAGATCAGCTGTCGTGTCGATTAGAACTACACAACAGCTTTATAATAGCAATATGCATGACATTGTGGTGAAGTGCTACAATAAAATATGTAACAGCACTTACGCAGGCGTGATGAATCATAGATAATGAAACTGGACGAGGTGGAAAATATGCGCAAGCGCGTAGCAGTAACAGGTCTTGGTATTATTTCTCCGGTTGGTATCGGTAAAGAGACCGTATGGCAAAATTTATTGGCAGGGAAATCGGGTATTAAACGGATCACTGCGTTTGACACGACGGATTTTGCCGTGCGCATTGCCGGTGAGGTCGAAGGTTTTACCGCGACCGATTATATGGATCGTAAAGAAGCGCGCCATATGGATCGATTTGCTCATTTTGGTGTGGCCGCGGCCAAAATGGCGGTGGAAGACGCTAAGATTGATTGGAACGCGTTGGACCATGATCGGATCGGCGCGGTGGTCGGCACCGGCATCGGTGGCATCACCACGATCGAAGAAGCGTCGGATCGTCTTGCGAACCGCGGCCCTTCCCGCGTGAGTCCGTTCGCGATTCCGATGATGATTGCCAACATGGCAGCGGGCCAAATTTCCATCGCACTGGATGTACGCGGTCCGGTCATTACGGATGTGACGGCCTGCGCATCGGGGACAAATGCGATTGGTGATGCGCTGCGCATGATTCGTTACGGTGATGCGGATATTGTCATTGCGGGCGGTGCCGAAGCGGCCATCAGTCCGTTGCCGTTTGCCGGTTTTATCGCAATGAAAGCGCTCTCCACGTTTGACGGTGAGCCGGAGGAAGCATCGCGTCCGTTTGATGCAACACGTGACGGTTTCGTTTTCGGTGAGGGCGCGGCCATGCTCGTACTGGAAGAATGGGACCATGCGGTCGAACGCGGCGCGCATATTTATGCGGAATTGTGCGGCTATGGGTCGAATGGTGATGCGTACCATATTACGGCACCGGCTCCGGAAGGTTGCCAGGCCCAAAAGTGTATGGAAAGAGCATTACAGGATGCGCAATTAACTGTGCAGGATATTGATTATATCAATGCGCACGGAACGGCGACGCCGCTCAATGATAAAAATGAAACGCACGCTATCCGCGCATTGTTTGGTGCGGAAGCAGATCGCTTGGTGGTAAACTCCACCAAATCAATGACCGGCCATTTGCTTGGTGCTGCCGGTGCTGTGGAAGCGGTCGTTATGGCGCTTTCGATTGAAAATGACGAAGTTCATCCGACGATCAACTTGAAACATCCGGATCCGGATTGTGATTTGGACTATGTGACGGAAGGCGCGCGCAAAGTGAAAGTACGTGCGGCCATGTCAAACTCATTCGGCTTCGGTGGGCAAAATGCGGTGATTATAATGCGCAAACCGAAAGGAAATGACTGATGACTCCATCGGAAGTGCGGCGTAAACAGATTCAGGATTTTGCCGCTACGAATCATATTCCGGTACGGGATCATTCCCTTTTGAGTACGGCTCTGACGCATACATCCTATGCGAATGAACATCGGCAACAGGGCATACACGATAATGAGCGGCTCGAGTTTTTAGGTGATGCCGTGCTGGACTTGGTAATTGGGGAGTATCTTTTTCGTAAATATCCGGCTTGGCCCGAAGGAGATTTGACACGCGCCAAAGCCAGTGCTGTTTGTGAGCCTGCGTTGGC
>USPU01000046.1 GCA_900556745.1 uncultured Veillonellaceae bacterium | reverse complement strand
CTCCGAATCGTCGACCTAGCTACGGACGGGTGTTGATTGCAACGTTGATCGCATCGCTCTGGACTTTGGTGGGATATATTGTTGCATGGTGGGCTGTTATCGGCAGCTGGCAGGCGGCGATTGCGAATATTCCGTTTTCTCTCATGACATCCGCATTGGGGATTGTCGTGGCGTTAGCGGTAGGCCCGAAATTGTATGAATTGATTCACAAGAGAAAATAAAAAAGAGAAAGCGTTCTGCTTTCTCTTTTTTATTTTAGACAGAGTCTTTATTAATAACCGGTTTCATACGATTCGGTGATCGTTATGTTATTCCATGAGTTACCACGAACAAAAAGCAGAGGCAGCTACCCAACGAACGGACTTTCACCGTCTTAGTGGAATAGCTGCCTCTAATATCATTATTGTACACGATTTATTGAAGGGTGTCAAGGGGCGCATGTTTCCAAGAGGCCCGGCACGGTTCTCCGCATTCGTTTGCGCAGTTCAGTACAGAGGCTATCGGTATCGGGGAAGGAGTTCAGGTGCATGGCTGGGGATTGTATTTTGTGCAAGGAGTTGTGTTAGTCGGCAACACGGGGAAGGACCGGTATGCTGACAGTAATCTTCTGTGCACGGGCGAAAAATCATTGCCGTGACGGTGTTAATGCACGAAAGAGAAAGAGCAAGCGATACGATTGTGAATGACGTTCTGACGGGAGAAGTATCAAGTAACGCAGAACATAAGAAGATCTGCTTTTACTGCAAGTCGTTTGCGCCGCATAACGTTTTTCGTATCAGCGCCGATTGCGCAATGCGAAAAATGGGGAGAGTAACACCGATGCGTCGGCTTTTCATTTTTTATATACACTGATGAAAATTTGAAAAATTTGGTTTTCCGGTTATTTACAAATGTCGAATACGTTTATGTTAATCCCTGCATGCAAATGGCAACGGAGTGATTGTAATAACATATGCAATGATAAAATATTTCACCTTTTTATATCTAAATTTTGTATAATAATATAAAATGTTTGAGAAATGGGGAAGAATATGACTTTACCTGCAAAGCACCACTTTGTGTTGGGGACGGCATTTCATGCACCCGTTTGGGGAGAAGTGGAAGTGCTCGCCGATGCGCTTTTTGAAATCAATGCGGCGGGCACATTGGAACGTGTACTGCTGCCTCGGGATGCGGACTATGCGAAAGCGGTAGACGATGCACGCGCGAATGGCGAACTGGAAGAGTTATCCGCCACGCAATATTTGTTGCCGGGATTTGTCGATCTGCATATTCACGCGCCGCAATGGGAAAATATAGGTAACGCATTGCATGTCCCGTTGGAGGATTGGCTGCAGAAATACACGTTCCCTCTCGAACAGTCACTTACCGATGGAGAAAAAGCGGCGCCGGTATTTGCGGATCTTGTCATGCGCAGCTTGGCAAACGGTACGACGACTGCACTGTACTACGGTACGCAAAATGTGGACGCGACGGTGTTGCTCGGTGAAGTATGCCAAACGCTGGGCCAACGCGCGGCATTCGGTAAAGTGGTAATGGACAATCCCGAGCAATGCCCGGATTACTACCGTGACGCATCCGCGGACGCGGGAATTGCCGGCGCGGAAGAGACGATTGAGCGCATCACGGCGCTTACGGATGAGCGGCAATTACTGACGCCTGTTATTACGCCTCGTTTTGTACCTTCGTGTACGCCGGCAGCGCTGAAAGGACTCGGAGAATTGGCGGAGCGGTACCCGATTCCGATTCAAACTCATTTGTCGGAATCGGACTGGCAGGCCGGTTATGCGCACGAGCACTTCGGTACATCGGATGCGGAGGTTTTGGACTCTTTTGGTCTTTTAACAAATCGTGCAGTGATGGGGCATGCGACGCAATTGACGGAAACTGAGGCGGAATTGGTCGCCCAACGCGGTTCGACAATTTCCCATTGCCCGATTTCCAATGCGTTTTTCGGCAATGCCGTATATCCGGTTCGCCGTCGACATGCGCAAGGGGTCAAAGCGGGTTTGGGCACGGATGTGTCCGGCGGTTTTGCACCGTCGATTTATGCGAATATTCGCCAGGCGATTATCTCCAGTCGTATGCTGGAAGACGGTGTTGACGCGAATCTTCCCGCCGCGGGTCGCGGTGTGGCGGAGTCACGCATTGATTTTCGCCATGCGTTTTATATGGCGACGACGGCGGGCGGCGAAGCATTGCATCAACGTATCGGTCTGTTTTTACCGGGATATCATTGGGATGTGCAGCTGATCGATGTGGCCGCCCCCCATTCCGATATTGTTTTGTATAGCGAGGACGATACACAGTCTGTCTTGCAGAAAATTTTATTTACCGCCAACCGTGCCAATATTGCTAAAGTATGGGTGCAGGGACAATTGGTGTCAGGTCGTTAAGGAGAATTCATGGAGTCAGCGAAGAATTTGCAGGAAACACAGTACGAAGGACATTTGATTGTTGCGCCGAATGAAAAATTACCCTGGAATAAAATTATTTTTCTCGGTTTGCAACACGTGTTGGCGATGGATGTGTACGTAGTACCGTTTGTCATCGCGTCGATTTTAAGCTTGGGGGTAGCGGAAGCATCGATCTTAATCCAGGCGACATTCTTGGCGGCGGGGATTGCAACGATCATTCAGGCGCATTTCTGCATGCGCTTACCGATCGCGCAAGGCCCGAGCTATGTGCCGATCGGCGCTATTGTCGGGGTAACGATGGCAGCCGGAGGCGGATTTTTAGGGCTGAATGAAGTGTTCGGTTCAACGATGGTGGCCTCGCTGATGTTGGTCGTGCTCGGTTTGACCGGTGTGTTCCGTAAACTGATCAATGTGTTGGTGCCGCGTCTGGTGGGCGGTACGATTATTTTAATCATCGGGTTGTCGTTGCTGCCGGTGGCGCTGGATTCAAATATCTACGCGATTTACGGAACGGAAACCGTGACACAGAATATTTTACTGGCGTTGGTTTCGGTTGTGACCTTGATCTTCTGCGTGACCTTGGGTATACACATAGGTAAAAAAGGGAATTGGCTGCGAACCGGTGCCGTCATTTTTGCACTGGCTGCGGGAAGTGTTGCAGCGCAGTTGATGGGGCGTTTCCAATGGGAAAGCGTAGCGGCGGCCGGTTGGCTCGCGCGGCCGCATTTGGCATTTATCGATTACATGCCGAGCTTTACGCCATCGGCTATTTTAACGATGATTTTCGTATTCTTCGTGTTGATGGCGGAAACAACCGGTACCTGGTTCGCGATCGGATCGGTAATTAATGAAGACGTGACACCGAAACAGGTTGATCGCGGTGTGGTCGGTGAAGGCCTCGGCTGTTTGGTATCGAGCCTCGTCGGTTCGACCCCGGTCACCGGTTATTCGACCAATGCCGGTCTGATTTCCATCACCGGTGTCGCCAGCCGGTACGCGTTTTACGGCGCCGGCGCGTGGTTAATGATGTTTGGCTTGTCCGGCAAATTGGCAACATTAATTGCGTCTATTCCGGCACCGGTAATCGGCGGTGTGTTCGTGGTCGTTTGCGCGATTATCTCCCTTTCGGGAATTCGTATTTTGAAACAGGAGCGGCTTACCGAACGCAACATGTTTGTCATCGGCGTCCCGATGGTTATTTCGTTGGCGTTGTATTTACTGCCGAAAGACTACATGGCAACGCTGCCTGAGCTGCTGCAATATGTACTTGGGTCGACCGTGGCATCGGCGGCCATTGTGGCAATCGTTTTAAATTTGATTTTGCCGCAGGAGGACTGATCATAAAAACGGACTCGCAAGAGTCCGTTTTTTTGTATAATAGGGAAAGGAGGTAACTATGCATTGGCAAGATCCGGTAACGGTCATCAAAGGCATCGGTAAAGCCGCAGAACAACGCTTAGCTGTGCTTGGCATACATACCGTGGGCGATTTGCTGCAATATTACCCGCGCGCCTATCGTGATTATTCGCAAGTAGTGCCGATCCGTGCTCTGGCGGACGGTGCTGACGTGACTGTAGCAGGGGTTATCACGAAAGTGCAGGAACGACGGCCGCGCCCGCGCTTGTCGATTTTAAATGTGATCGTAAACGATGACAGCGGCAATCTCGAACTGGTTTATTTCAACCAGCCGTTTAAACGAAAGCTGTTTCATGAGGGCGATCGGATTATCGCTTTCGGACGCATTAAAGCGGGCTATGGTAAATATCAAATGAATTCGCCCGAGGTGGTGTTTCCCGACGAATGGACCGCGGTTGAAGGTAAGTTGCAACCGGTCTATGGATTGACAGAAGGCATCCGGCCGGCAAGTCTGGAGCGTTGGATCCAAACGGCATTGGTTGCGGTAAAAGATATTCCCGAGACGTTACCGGTGGATGTGCGTCAGCAGCTCGGCCTGCGTTCGCGAGCTGAGGTGACGCGCCTTGCGCATCAATCGCCGGATCAGGAAACAGCGACCGCGGTGCGTCAGGAATTGGCTTTTGAAGAACTTTTCTTTTTGCAACTTGGCGTTTTACGGTTGCGCGCGCAGCGCGAGATAGGGGCTGTCGGCATCAAATGCGCACCGAACGGCAATCTTTTTCGACAGCTGATGCATACCTTACCGTACCGTTTGACCGGCGACCAACAAAAGGCGTTGGCGGATATTTGCGATGACATGGAAGGTATCGTGCCGATGCGGCGTTTACTGCAGGGCGATGTCGGCAGCGGTAAAACGGTGGTGGCGGCGCTTGCGATGACGAAAGCGGCGGAAAACGGGTACCAGTCGCTTTTGATGGCGCCGACGGAAATTCTCGCGAATCAGCACTATGAAACGCTGCAGCCTCTCTTAGCACCGCTTGGCATTCGCGTTGTTAATTTGACGGGGAAAACCAATAAAAGTGAGCGGGAAGATATTCTTGCCGGACTGCTTGACGGTAGCATAACGGTATGTATCGGTACGCATGCACTTTTAGGAGAAGACGTGGAATTGAAGGCCCTGGGCCTGGTCGTAACGGATGAGCAACACCGCTTCGGTGTACGGCAACGCATGCGCTTGGAAGAAAAAGGGAGCGCACCGCATATCTTGGTAATGACCGCGACACCGATTCCGCGTACGTTGGCCTTGTCCGTATATGGCGATTTGGATATATCTCTTATTCGTGAAATGCCTCCGGGCCGCAAGCCGGTTCAGACTTTTGCGGTGAACCGTTCGTATATGCCGCGAATTTTGCGTTTTTTGGAGAAAGAAATGACGCGGGGACACCAAGTCTATGTTGTCTGTCCGCTTGTCGAAGAATCCGAAAAGATGGATTTAAAGGCTGCTGTGGAGGTGTACGAAGAGCTGAAAAAGCGATTTCATGAATTCGGCGTCGGTCTGGTTTACGGCGGATTAAAAGCGGATGCCAAACAGGCGGTGATGACCGCTTTTGCCAAGCGCCAATACCATTTGTTGGTCGCCACCAGCGTGGTGGAGGTCGGCGTAAATGTGCCGAATGCGACGGTCATGCTCGTGGAAGGGGCAGAACGTTTCGGTTTAGCGCAACTGCACCAGCTGCGCGGTCGTGTCGGCCGCGGCAACGCACAGGCATATTGCATTTTGGTAAGCGACAGCCAAACCGAACTGGCGCAGGAGCGCTTGCGTTACATGACCGAAATTCAGGACGGTTTTACGTTGGCGGAAAAAGATTTACTGCTGCGCGGCGCGGGAGAACTTTTCGGATATCGACAGCATGGTTTGCCGGATCTTAAAGTGGCGGATCCCATTCACGACTTACCGCTCTTGGTGAAAGCACGTGAAATGGCGGGAAGCTATGCTCAAACAACCGATCCTGTATTGCTTGGCGAATTACAAAAACGGTTCGGGAAAGCATTTCTTGCATTGTTGCCGCATTAAAAAAAGACGCTTAAGCGTCTTTTTTTTGTGCGGCTTGCCAATCGGCGAGCATGGTATGAATATCCGGCTTGGAGCAGGAATTTAGCGGCAACTCTACATATTGCAGCCAATAACGCGGCCGCTCGATTGATGGCAAACTTAGCGCCATTTTTCGCAATGCGGAAAGGGGCTGCTTTTGTTCGACCACCACAGCGGCGGCCGGCACTTCACCGCGCTTCGTATCGGGCACGGCAAATACGGTGACATCTTTGATCAAGGGCGTTTCACGTAATGCGTCCTCGACTTTAGCGACGGAGATTTTACGTCCGGCGCAATTAATCACCGCATTGGAGCGACCGGTAAAGCGAATGTTGCCGCGCGGCGTCCATGTACCGGTATCGCCGAGGGTCATTTCGTGATCGCTGCCGATAACGCCAAAAGGAGTCGTTACGTAAATCGACGCATCCTTAATTCTGACCCTGACCTGCGGAAACGGTTTACCGACGATACCCGGCTCCCGATCCCACTCGTCAATGTGGCAATAGGTAATATAATTCAGCTCACCGGCGCCGTAATATAACGTAATCAGCGCCTGCGGGAAATGATTTTGCAACGCGGCGGAAAGC
>USPU01000045.1 GCA_900556745.1 uncultured Veillonellaceae bacterium | reverse complement strand
CTTATGTAGGGATGGAGGATTATTGTGAACGCGTGGACCATACATGAAAGTCATCGCCGTCTGCTTGCCAAAGAGATCTCGGCGGTGGAATTAACAAAACAGATTATTCAGCATAAAGAAAAGGTGGAGCCGGAAATTCACGCTTACCTGCACGATACGCATGAGCGTGCGCTGGCGACCGCCCAAAAAGTCGATGACAAAATTGCCGCCGGCGAAACGATTGCTCCTCTCGCGGGCGTTCCGGGCTCACTCAAAGACAATCTTTGCAGTGACCCTGAACCGGTCAGCGCCGCGTCAAAAATTTTGGAACATTTTATCGCGCCGTACAATGCGACGGTCGTTGAAAAATTACAGGCGCAAGATTATGTATCCCTCGGCAAATTGAACATGGACGAATTCGCGATGGGCAGCTCGACGGAAAACTCGGCCTACGGCCCTTCCAAAAATCCGTGGAATACGGAATGCGTGCCCGGCGGCTCCAGCGGCGGCAGCGCGGCAGCGGTAGCGGCACGTTCGGCATTGTGGGCATTGGGCTCGGACACCGGCGGATCGATTCGTCAGCCGGCTTCCTATTGCGGTTTGGTCGGTTTGAAGCCGACATACGGATTGGTTTCCCGCTATGGTCTGCTGGCATTTGCTTCTTCCCTCGATCAAATCGGACCGTTGACGCAGGATGTCACCGATTGCGCCATCGTCTTGAATGCGATTGCCGGACACGATCCGAAGGATTCGACGAGTATCGCAGGGGAGCGCCCCGACTATACAAACGCACTGCGAAGCGATGTCAAAGGTTTGCGCATCGGCGTACCGGCGGAATATTTTACGGACGGTATTAAACCGGAAGTGAAACAAGCGGTTGAAGATGCATTGAAGACGTATGAAGAATTGGGTGCGGAAATCGTTCCGGTTTCATTGCCGCGCGCTAAATATGCTATTTCCGCTTATTATATTGTGGCACCGGCGGAAGCCAGCTCCAACCTCGCCCGTTATGACGGCGTCGGTTTTGGGTTGCGCGTACCGGGCGAAAATTTGATTGAAATGTACAAAAAAACCCGTTCCGAAGGTTTCGGGGCGGAAGTGCAGCGCCGTATTATGCTCGGCACGTATGTATTGAGCGCCGGCTATTATGACGCCTATTATATGAAGGCGTTGAAAGTACGCACACTGATTAAAGAAGACTTTGCCAACGCGTTTTCCAAAGCGGATATTTTAGTTACGCCGACGGTGCCGGATACGGCATTCCGCTTCGGTGATAAAATCAATGATCCGCTGGCCATGTATATGGAAGACGTCTGCACGGTACCGGTTAATCTGGCGGGTATTCCGGCGCTCAGCATGAATTGCGGATTTGCCGACGGCATGCCGATCGGGATGCAGTTGATCGGCCCCAACTTGAGTGAAGAACGGCTCTTGCAAGCGGCCTATACATTTGAGCAGGCGCGGCCGGATACGCAAAAAGTAGCGGCTCTGGGAGAGGTGAAGTAATGAAGTACGAAAGTGTTATCGGCTTAGAAGTACATACCGAATTAAAAACGGCAACAAAAATTTTCTGCGGCTGTAAAACCACATTCGGCGCGGAACCGAACTCGAATGTGTGCCCGGTTTGCTTGGGCCTGCCGGGAGTGCTGCCGGTCCTCAATAAAAAAGTCGTCGACTTTGCTATTCGTGCCGGCTTGGCGTTGAACTGCAAAATCGCCAATTTCACGAAATTTGACCGTAAAAATTATTACTATCCCGATTTGCCGAAAAATTTCCAAACTTCGCAATACGATTTGCCGATTTGCGAACACGGCTATTTGGATATCGAATTGGACGGTGAAACACGCCGCATCGGCATTACCCGTATCCATATGGAAGAGGACGCGGGCAAACTGGTGCACAGCGGCACGACCATTACGGATTCCGATTCATCCAATGTCGACTACAACCGCACCGGTGTACCGTTGTTGGAAATCGTTTCGGAACCGGATCTGCGCAGCGGTGCCGAAGCTGCCGCGTATATGGAAAAACTCCGCTCGATTTTGGAATATATCGCGGTTTCCGATGTCAAGATGGAAGAGGGCAGCCTGCGTTGCGATGCCAACGTTTCCGTGCGCCCGGTAGGCGAAACCAAACTCGGCACTAAAGTGGAAATGAAAAACATCAACTCGATTCGCGGCGTGGCACGCAGTATCGAGTATGAAGCCCAACGCCAGGCGGAAGCCTTGGAAGACGGCGAAAAAATTGTACAGGAAACGCGTACCTGGGACGAAAGCAAAGGTACGACAGCCACGATGCGTGTCAAAGAAGAAGCGGACGATTATCGCTACTTCCCGGAACCGGACCTGGTGCCGTTCACGATTTCCGATGAATACATCGAAAGCGTTCGGCAGGCATTGCCGGAACTTCCGGATGCACGCAAAACCCGTTTAATGCAGGAACACGGACTTTCCGATTATGACGCGGGCATCATTACCCTTTCGCGCTCGATGGCGGAATATTTTGACGAACTCGTAGCCGCCGGTGCGGATGCGAAAGAAGGCGCGAACTGGCTGATGGGCGATTTTTCGATGCTGCTGAACGAAGCCGGTAAAACCCCGGCTACGGCGCCGGTTCGTCCGCAGGGACTCGCGGGCATGCTGGCCAAGATCGCTGACGGAACCATTTCCGGTAAAATCGCTAAAACTGTTTTCCGCGATATGTGGGAACAGGGTAAATCGGCGGATGAGATCATTGAAGCGAAAGGTTTGAAACAGATCTCCGATACCGGTGAATTAACGCAGTTGATTCATGACGTGGTCGCCGCTAACCCGCAATCGGTAGAAGATTATCGTGCGGGCAAGAAAAAAGCGATCGGCTTTTTAGTCGGCCAGATCATGAAAAAAACGAAAGGCCGCGCTAATCCGCAGGTAGTGAACCAGCTCTTGGTCAAAGAATTGCAGGAGTAAACTATGTGGCAGGAACAACATACAGAAAAAACAACCCGTGCGGATGAACCGCGCGTGATTAGCAAAAAAGAACGCGATGCCTTTCACGGCACGACCTTCGATGCCGAAGGAACCGCCGAAGATACGAAAAGCACACGCGTGATTGTACGACGTTGGGAAGATTTGCCGCTGCCTGTGAAACTGGCGGTGGCAGGAGCCGGTTTGTTGTTTGGTATGGTGTTTTTGGGGTTTAGCGGTATTTTTATTGTGATCGCACTTGTGGCGGCTGCTCTTTCATGGGTAGGCAGCTTTTGGCAGTAATAAAAACGGGCTTTGGCCCGTTTTTTTATTGCCACGATATCTCACAGCAGTTGGCGTCTCGACAATGGATCAGATATAATAAAGATTATGAGATAAGGGTGTGACCTATGGCAGTTAGTACGGTGCAATTTAATTTACCGGTGTTTAACGGACCGCTGGATTTATTATTGCACTTAATCCGCAAACAAAAAATTGATATTTACGATATCCCGATCCAAACGGTGACGGTGCAGTATATGGATTATTTAGCGCGCGCGGAAGCATTTAATTTGCAGTTGGGGACGGAATTTTTCCAAATGGCCGCAACGCTTTTAGCGATCAAGGCGCGCAGTTTGCTGCCCAAAGTACCTGCGGAAGAAGAGGAAGAAGATCCGCGGCAAGAACTTGCCGAGAGATTGATCGCATGGGAGCATATTCAAACGGTAAAAAGCGAAATTGAAACACGCTTGGCGGAGAATGCATTTTTTCTGGAAAAAGAGCCGACGCCCTTACAGGCTTCGGAGTATACGTTGCGCGTCAGTATGGAGCGATTAACCGGTGTTTGGCAGCGTTTAATCCAAAAGGAAGAGCCGGCAGAGGCGGATTGGCAACCGGTTCCGGAGTTGGATCCCAAGCCACTGCGAGAAGCATTTTTAAAAGCGATTCAACATGGCTCGGTGGATCTTATCCCATACTTTGAAAAACTGACCAATCGTTGGGAACAACTGACGTTGTTTTTAGAAGTTTTAGAAATGATTTGGCAGGGAACAATTACGGTGAAAGAACTCGGTATAGGCATTTATGTGGAGAGATTACGTCATGGCAACGGAACCACTCGCAGCACTTGAAGCGCTGCTCTTTATTGCCGGTGAACCGGTATCGACGACGCAAGTCGCAGAAGTGCTCAACGTCGGTACAAGTGAGGCGGTGAAACTTTGTCAGGAGCTTGCCGACCAATATGCCGCCCGATCGCAGTCAGGTCTGCTGGTACAGGAGACTGCGGGAGGTTGGCGGCTATGTACGCGACCGGAGTACGGTAAGCTGTTGGCCGAACGTTACGCGCCGCCGCTCTATTTGAGTAAAGCGGCGTTGGAAGTACTGGCCATTGTGGCGTTGCAAGCACCCGTGACGCGGCAGCAAATCGACGGCTTGCGTGGAGTTTCAAGCGAACGTACGCTGGCGAATTTACTGGAAAAGAATTTAATTATGGAGATCGGCCGCGCCGAATTGCCGGGACGACCGATTTTATATGATGTCACGCCGTATTTTAAGCGCAAAACAAATTGGCGGGACTATTATCAGAAGCAGGGAGTAAACGAAAACGATGAGAGAACGTCTTCAGAAATTGATTAGCCAAGCGGGGCTGGCATCCCGTCGGGCGGCCGAAACGATGATTACCGAAGGGCGAGTTAAAGTAAACGGTAAAGTGGTGACCGAACTGGGTCAAAAAGCGGATCTTACACGCGACACGATTATTGTCGACGGCAAAAAAATTGAACGGGAACCGCTGCAGTATTTCCTTTTTAATAAACCCAAAGGGGTCATCACTACTTTAAGCGATCCTGAGGGCCGGACGACGATATTGGAATATTTCAAAAAAGAAAAAGTCCGCTTGTATCCGGTCGGTCGATTGGATCTGAACACGGAGGGTTTACTGCTTTTGACCAATGACGGTGACCTGACCAACCGGTTAGAACATCCGTCGTCGGAAGTGGAAAAAGAATACGAAGTTAAAATCAAGGGCCGCGTGCCGGATAAAATGCTTACGGCATTTCGCGAAGGTGTGCCGCTGGAAGACGGCATCACCGCTCCCGCAAAAGTAAGCGAGGCCGTTTTTGATGTCAAGACAGGACTTTCGACCATTGTTCTCGCTATTCATGAAGGTCGGAATCGCCAAGTGCGCCGTATGTGCGAGCACTTTGGTTTTCGCGTGCATAACTTGAAACGCACACGGTATGCGACCCTGACTTTGCAAGGCGTCAAGCGCGGCAGCTATCGAGCGTTGACAGCCAATGAAATAAGCGATCTTAAAGCGCAGGTTACGCATGCGTAATGTTGTTGTGATCGGTGGCGGCTGCGCCGGGCAAATGGCGGCGTATGCAGCCCAAACGGCAGGCGCACGAGTGATTTTACTGGAAAAAATGCCGCAACTCGGTCTTAAAATGGGGATCACCGGCAAAGGACGCTGCAATCTGACGAATGCCGCGTCTATGGAGGAACTTATTCGCCAGACGCCGGGCAACGGTAAATTTTTATATAGCGCCTACCATACTTTTACAAATACGGATTTGCTTTCGTTACTTGCGTCATGGGGTGTAAAAACGAAGGTGGAACGAGGCGGCCGTGTGTTTCCCGAATCCGACTCTGCACAGGAAGTCCGTCGTGCGTTTCGTACGGCGCTCACCAAAGCGGGGGTGGAGGTTCATACGGAAGCATCTGTGCGCGAAATTCACCGAGAGGGTACTGCGTTTGAAGTGACAACCGCGGAACGTACTTGGCCGGCGGAAGCTGTGATTATGACGACCGGGGGCGCTTCGTATCCGCAAACCGGTTCCGACGGTAGCGGACATGAATTGGCGAAAGGATTGGGGCACACTTTAATACCGCTATGTCCTTCTCTGATTCCGCTTGTCTGTGAAGAAGCATGGTGCAAAGCATTGCAGGGACTTTCGTTGCGTAACGTCGAACTCACATTGCATATTGACGGTAAAGCGAAACAGACTTTGCGCGGCGAAATGCTTTTTACGCATTTTGGCGTATCGGGACCGATTGTCTTGCGTTTAAGTGATGCGGCTTCGCGGGCGTTGCAAAAAAACAAGAAAGTAACATTTTCTTTGAATGTAAAACCGGCTCTTACGTCCGAGGTATTGGATGCCAGACTCCGGCGAGATTTGGAAAAAAATCATTTACAGCAGATGAGCAATGCCTTGCGCGATTTATTGCCGCAGCGTTTGATTGCACCGATGTTGCAGGCAGCGGGGATTGAAAGTGACGTTAAGGCGGCGGAGCTTTCCCGCGCGGGACGGTTGCGCTTAGGTCACGCATTGCAAAATCTGTCGTTGACAGTGACGGGCACACGACCGTTGCGTGAAGCGATTGTAACAGCGGGGGGCATCAGCACCAAAGAAGTAAATCCCAAAACAATGGAATCGAAAATTGTGCCGGGCATTTATTTTGCCGGCGAGATCTTGGATGTTCATGCGTTTACGGGAGGATATAATTTACAGGCAGCGTTTTCTACCGGCTACCTTGCGGGCGTTAGCGCGGCAGGAAAGGAGTCGGAGCAATGAAAAAAATTGCGGTTGCGATTGATGGCCCCGCGGGGGCCGGCAAAAGTACGGTCGCTAAAGAGCTGGCGCAACGACTGGGATATGTATACCTGGACACCGGGGCAATGTACCGGGCACTGACTTGCGAATTACTGCATCGAGGTGTTCCGGTGGACCAGGAAGAAAAAGTCTGCTCCGTCGTCCGAAATTTAACGGTGGAATTAAAAAATGATCAGGAAGAACCGATAGTGACGGTGAATGATCGTGATGTGTCCGCTCATATCCGTCGTCCGGAGGTGTCGGCCCATGTTTCACAAGTCGCCGCATATGCTTGCGTGCGCCAACATTTAGTCAAAGAGCAGCAGCGCCTTGCCGAAAACGGCGGTATCGTCATGGACGGGCGCGATATCGGCACAGTGGTGTTACCGCGCGCCGAGCTGAAAGTGTTTTTGACGGCTTCCGTGGAAGAACGAGCCCGCCGGCGTTTGGTACAATGGAATGAAAACCACCCCGATGAGCCGCAGACACTGGCGCAAATCGTGCAAAATATTCAAGAACGCGATCGCAAGG
>USPU01000044.1 GCA_900556745.1 uncultured Veillonellaceae bacterium | reverse complement strand
TTTTTGCCACGCCTTATTCCCGGGAAAGCCGATAAAAGTTACGGTATTCATGTCGCCAAACTGGCGGGCTTACCGACGAGTGTGTTGCAAAGGGCACAGACGCTGCTGGCGGAACTTGAAAACACGGCTTCCGCTGCCCCTGTGGAAGCGGAGCGAGTTCCGGCAATGGACATTTTCGCCGACGGCATTTGGGATGAATTGGCAGGTTTAGATGTTTTCAGCATGACGCCGATGGAAGCAATGGAAACGTTATTCCGATTAAATAAGGAAGCCAAAGCGAGAAAGGGATTGTAATATGGCGCAAATACATATTCTCGATGCCGTTACCGTAAATCAAATTGCCGCCGGGGAAGTCGTTGAGCGACCGGCTTCGGTAGCCAAAGAATTGATTGAAAACGCCTTGGATGCGAATGCTGCACATATTGAAATCGAAATTGCGGAAGGTGGCGCTCGCTACCTGCGTGTGACGGATGACGGCAACGGTATGACGGCGGAAGATGCAGCCCTTGCATTTGTACGCCACGCGACGAGTAAAATTCAAAAAGCGGCCGATATCTTCGCGATCAGCTCGATGGGGTTTCGCGGTGAAGCCTTGGCAAGTATCGCGTCCGTCGCCAAGGTGACGTTGGTCACGCGTACGCAAGAGGCGGAAATCGGACAGGAAATTCGCATCGAAGGCGGCGAGTTAATTTCCTCGCAAACGATCGGAGCGCCGGTAGGCACGACACTTGAAGTGCGAGATTTATTTTACAATACGCCCGCGCGACAAAAGTTTTTGAAAACGGAACGTACGGAAAGCAGTCGGATTAATACATTGGTAGGCAAATTGGCCTTAGCGCATCCGCAAATCGCGATTCGCTTGATCAATAACGGTCGTACCGTGATTGATACGCCCGGCAACGGAGATATGTTAGATACATTTGCATCCTTATTCGGAACGGATCTTGCGAATGCCATGTTGCCGGTGGAGTATCAAACCGAGACCGACAGCGTGACCGGTTATATCGCTAAACCGGCTGTACTGAAGAGCAGTCGCCAATGGCAAACGTGGATTGTCAATGGTCGCATCGTGGAAAGCCCCGCTTTGAGTCGGGCACTCGACAATGCGTATCATTCATTGTTGCCGAAACGCGGCTACCCGCCGGCCGTGATTCGCGTGCTGATTTCTCCCGCGGATGTCGACGTAAATATTCATCCGCAAAAGCGGGAAGTCAAATTCAGTGATGAGCAGGCGGTATTCCGTGCGGTATATCATGCGGTTTTAAATGCGTTGACGAGTGTTGATGATGCGGCCACAGTGGCAACAGAAGTGACACAGGCACCGCTTGGTATGCAACGCCATACCGCTGCACTGCAAGGCGAATCCGCACCGGCACAAAATGAATTTACGCTAGCGGATAAGAAAACGGATTTTGAGCTCCGGCAAGGGGTGTTGGAGCCGACGGTACGTCTGCCGAATGCCGTTACGAAACCGAGCTCATCAGGCGCTCCGGCCGCTTCAACACAGACGGCAACGTCTTACGCACCGCCGCGTTGGAGCGTCGCGGAAGAAAATACGTTCAGCGAATACATGGCGAAAGTACAGCAAGATGATACCTCCGACGAAGAAGAACGCATTTTATTTACACCGCAGGAAGATGCAGAGGCTGCACTTGTCCCACTGGGGCAGATCGCGAACTGTTTTATCGTTTGCCAAAAAGGCGAAGAACTCTACATCATTGACCAGCATGCGGCGCATGAAAGAGTACGCTACGATCGTTTGGCACAGGCGACTGAAGGGATTCCTGCGCAAACCTTACTGGTGCCGCAACTCTTGCAACTCGATGCCGAAGATGTTCAAGCATTGCTCACTCATGAGGAGCAGTTGCACGCACTGGGATTTCAATTTGAGCAGGCCGGACCGCAATTGTTGCGCTTAGTAGCAGCTCCTGCCGATGCCGTTGGTACCGAACAGGAACGCATGCTGAGTGAAATCAGTTTGGCGCTGCAGGCGGATACGCCGCCGACAGCCGAACAGTTACGCCATCGCGTATTGGCATATGCTTCCTGCCGCGGAGCGATCAAAGCGGGGCATGCATTGAATATTCGTCAGATGCGGGAATTAATTCGTGATTTGCTCGCGACGAAACGCCCATTTGTTTGCCCGCACGGCCGACCGGTTATGGTTCGATTTACCGCCGCCGATTTGGCAAAATTGTTTCGGCGTTCCTGATGATGATATGGGGGATTACGACCGGCTATAAGCCGACCAACGAGCAACGCATGCAGGCACAGGAGTTGGCGTCCGAGTGGCAACTTCCTTACGTGGAGCGAGGCCATGCATCATTGCGTCGTTTGGCGGAACGAACACGGATTTCCCATTGGCTTGTGCAATTGCAGCGGGGATTAGTCGCAACGGATGGAAAGACACGGCTGGAATTTCATTTGCAAATGGCAAAGCTACGTGCGCTGAATTGGGAACGTAAGCGCCAAGATCATTTTGCCGACCTTTTTTACGAGGCTTCTCCCAAACGTTTTTTAGATGCCACATTCGGTCGAGGCAGCGACGCGATTATGGCCGCGTATACCTTGCCTGAGAACGTGGAAATCATTGCGCTTGAAAAGTCATTTCCGGTGTATGCAGTGGGCAGAGACGGTTTGCGTTCCATGCAAGTTCCCGAATCACCGGCATTGACGGCAGCGTTGCGACGGATTCATTTGCTCCATGCTGACGTAAGCGACTATCTTAAAAAACAACCGGATAACCGCTTTGATGTCATTTATTTTGACTTCATGTTTCATCATACGGTGAGCCAAACGAATAACTTGGCTGAATTGCGCACATTTGCCGCGCAAACAGGGCTGGATGAATTACTCTGGGAAGAAGCAAAGCGAGTTGCTAAAAAACGTATTATTGTTAAAAACAGGCCGTTCGCGAGCTGGTTTAAGACGCATCCGCCGACGTTTTTACGCGGCGGTACGTATAGTCGAGTGGTTTACGGGGTATGGGACTTATGAAACAACGCCTGGTAGTTATTATGGGGCCGACGGGGGCGGGTAAAACAGAAGTGTCATTGCATCTTGCCGAAATGTTCAATGGGGAAATTATTTCGGCGGATGCGTTTCAAGTGTACCGCGGCCTGGACATCGGTACAGCGAAAGCAAAACCCGCTGAACAGAAACGTGTCGTACATCATCTGCTGGACATTAAAGAGGTCACTGATAACTATACGGTGGCCGAATTTTGTGAGCGTGCCAGGGTACTGATCACGGATATTGCCGCGCGGGGGAAAACCCCTTTTTTGGTCGGTGGTACCGGTCTGTATGTACAAGCATTGCTTGAAGGTTATATATTCCCTGACATCGGACCGGTTCGGGAATGGACGCAGCGCTACAATGAAATGTATCGCACGCAAGGGTTGGAACGATTACGCGAGGAAATGCGGCAACGTTCTCCGGAATATTTTGCGACACGGACGGTAGGCGATCCGCAACGATTGATTCGCGCCCTTTCCGTACTTGCGGCGGGAGGCAGTTACGAAGCGACAAAGCAAAGCGATGAGCCATTGTATACCGGACCGATATTTGCGCTGGTACCGCCGCGTGAGATATTGTATGAGCGTATCAATGCCCGTGTTGAAAAAATGTTTGCCGAGGGTTTGGAAAACGAGGCGCGTTGGCTTTGGCAAAAGCATGAAGGTAGTATAAGCCAAGCGGGGAAAGGGATAGGGTACCGTGAATGGCCGGCATACTTTGCGGGGGCGCAGACACGTGAAGAAACGCTTGCTTTGATACAGCTTCATACGCGGCGTTTTGCCAAACGGCAAATGACCTGGTTGCGCCGAATGCCATACATAACGTACATAGATCCGTGCGTATACCCGAGCGCGCAAGCACTCGCTGATGCCATGCAACAAATCATTAAAAACAACTGGGAGACGTGAAATGACAAATAAAATAAATTTACAGGATGCTTTTCTTGATACCTTAAAAAAGGCGAAGGCCACAGTTAATATTTATCTTTTGAACGGGGTTAAACTGCAGGGAATTGTCAAAGATTATGATAATTTCACAGTATTACTTAAAAGTCAGGAAAAAGAACAGCTGATTTACAAGCATGCCATTTCTACGATTCAAGAAGGGGAAAAAGAGTGAACGATTCACAATCATCTGCAATTACGCTTAAGGAGATCGAAACGCAGGCTTTACTCACATGTCGGGAAGCGTTTGCGCGCTATGATGAAGTCGCGGTAAAAAATACCGAGAAAATCTTAACGGCATTTCGTGAATGCCAATTATCCGCATTTCATTTTCAAGGAACGACAGGTTATGGTTATGACGATGTCGGTAGGGAAACCTTGGAAAAGGTATTTGCGCATGTTTTTCGTGCGGAAAAAGCGCTGGTCCGTCCACACTTTGTTTCAGGAACACATGCCTTGGCGACAGTCTTGTTGGCGTTACTTAACCATGGAGACGAAATGGTCTGCGCGATGGGAACCCCTTATGACACGATGCAAACGGTTATCGGGCTTACCGGTAATGCGCCGGGAAATCTGCGAGAGCGTGGCGTAACATATTATGAAGTTGCTACGAAAGACGGTCGCTGCGATCTTACCGCGTTAGCGAATGCGGTAGGACCCAAAACGCGTCTGGTATTGATCCAACGCTCGCGTGGTTATGCGGAACGAAAAGCATTGACAATTACTGAAATAGCCGAAATCATTCGTGTCATCAAAGCGAAAAATCCGCAGACGATTTGTTTTGTCGACAATTGCTACGGAGAGTTTACCGCCACGCAAGAACCGATCGAAATCGGCGCTGATATTGCAGCCGGCTCTCTGATCAAAAATGCCGGTGGCGGGATCGCTCCGACAGGAAGTTATGTCGTCGGTCGTGCCGATCTGGTCGAAGCCACGGCGCATCAACTGACGGCGCCCGGTTTGGGCGATGAGATGGGTTCGTATACGCCGGGGTATCGACTCTTTTTTGAAGGCCTTTTTATGGCGCCGCATGTAGTCGGACAAGCATTACGCGCCGCCGAATTTGCTGCCGCCGTATTTCATCGTTTGGGTTTCAAAAGCGAACCGCAATTAGGCACGGAGCGCAGTGATCTTATTCAAACGATCGAATTAGGCACGGAAAAAGCATTATGCGGGTTCTGCGAGGGTTTGCAGGCATGGTCGCCTGTCGATGGTTATGTTCGTCCGGTTCCGGGAGAGTTACCGGGGTATGCCGATCCGATTATCATGGCCTGCGGCGCATTCACGCAAGGGTCATCCATTGAACTTTCCGCTGACGGTCCGTTGCGCGCACCGTATACAGTGTATTTGCAAGGCGGTTTGGTATTTGAACACTCGCGTTTGGCTATTATGGGTGCAGCCGCCAAAGTGCTTGAGCAATAAAAATCAAAAATCCCATCCTTTCGATGGGATTTTACTTTTGCTTGACAATGATATCTTCTCTCGGGTAAAATAAACAAAATTACTCGGGGCTATAGCTCAGTTGGTTAGAGTGCTACGTTGACATCGTAGAGGTCACTGGTTCGAATCCAGTTAGCCCCACCACTTTACACCGTCAGGGTGCTTTTTTTTCGTTTAAATTTTTACATATGCGAAGTATCGCGGAAAGGATCCATATGGCAAAATGGGCAGTTGCAGTTGCTGCGCTTTTTTGGGCAATCAGCGGCGTAGTAGCTCAACAATTGTTTGCTTCCACGACGATTCAGGCACCGGCCTTAACCACGATTCGAATGACACTTAGCGGGATTTTATTTTTGCTGATTTTTTTTGTAACGAGCTCCAAGCAGAGAAAACTCGCTTCACGCACTCGCAAATTTTATCTGCTGGAAATGCCGTTGTTCGGAGTGCTGGGTATTTTCGGCATGCAGTATACGTACTTTCAAGCGATTCAGCAAGGTAGCGCGGTAGTGGCAACTGTATTGCAAAATTCCGCGCCGGTGTTGTTACTCTTCTGGGCGATTTGGCGCACCAAGTCTTGGCCGAATCTGACCGATGTGTTGGCGACCACAGGAGCAGTCATCGGCGTTGTGCTGCTGGTGACGGGCGGCGATGTGACTAAATTCCTCGTTTCGCCGATAGCTATTTTCTGGGGGATTTTATCCGCCTTTGCCGCCGCATTTTACATCCTTTTCCCGCTTTCGTTACTGCGGCGCTTTCCCGCACCCTATTTATTGGGCGTGGGGATGTTGTACGGCAGCATGTTCAGCTATTGGATTACACCGGCGACTGATTGGTCTATATTCTTTCATTCGCAAGTTCTGCCCATGCTTTTATACATCGTGGTAGGCGGAACGGTAATTCCATTTTTTTTGTTTCTCTATGCGTTACGCACGTTGCCGCCGACCACAGTCAGTGTGCTTACCTGTCTGGAACCCTTTGGCGCAGTTGTTTTTTCAGTGCTCTTTTTGGGGATGTCATTCGGTTGGGGAGAAATCATCGGCGTTATTTGCGTCATGAGCGCGGTGCTTTTACTTACTTTCAGTAAAGAACCGCGCGAGCCTACGCAAAGTTCGGACTGAAATTGCCGTCATGGAAGATTTCTACTTCGCGACCGTCTTTTGTGCGTCCGATAATGGTAAGGTCAGAACTTCCTATCATAAAATCCACATGAATCATCGAGCGGTTTAAGCCGGCGGCGGTCAATTCGTCGTCGGTTTTTGTTTTGCCTTCGGTGATGCAAGTCGGATAGGCCGCACCCAATGCCAAATGACAGGAGGCGTTTTCGTCAATTAACGTTTCATAGAACGAATAGGGAATTTGCGCAATGGGTGAATCTTTTGGTACGAGTGCGACTTCGCCTAAAAAGCGCGCGCCTTCATCCGATGCAAGCAGTTGATCGATGGACTCCTTGCCTTTCGATGCTTCCGCGTGCACTACTTTGCCGTCGACGAAATCAAGCTCCAATCCTTCGACCGTTTGGTTGTAAACGACTAATGGGCGAGTGCCGGTGACGTGACCTGTCATGCGGCGAAAATCCGGGGCGGTAAAGATTTCTTCCGTGGGGATATTGGCGGCGAACGGAACCGCGCGGCCGCTTTTTTCATTGCCGCCTTGCCATATATGCGTATCCGGCAAGCCAATCACGAAATC
>USPU01000043.1 GCA_900556745.1 uncultured Veillonellaceae bacterium | reverse complement strand
CTCTGAAACGGATTCACCCGCGCAGCCGGGGGCAGGCATTCAGCATTTTCAAACGCACGAGTCAATTGACCGTAAAAGTATCCGAAAGAGAATAAAGGAGGGAAATGGTGTGGGTCAGAAAGTAAATCCCCATGGAATGCGTGTTGGCATCATCAAAGATTGGGATACCAAATGGTATGCCGAAAAAGATTATGCAAAGCTTTTGATTGAAGATACGAAGATTCGTCGCTTCCTGAAGAAACATCTCTTCATCGCAGGCATCTCGCGCATCGAAATCGAACGCACATTAAAGCGCATTAAATTAACGATCTATACGGCAAAACCGGGCATGGTCATTGGCCGCGGCGGCGCCGGTATCGAAGACATCAAAAAAGCCATGACTCGTTTTACGACGCAGGAAGTGGATGTCAATATTAAAGAAGTTAAAAGTGCGGAATTGGACGCAACCTTGGTTGCGGAAAACATCGCTTCTCAGCTGGAACGTCGTATTGCGTTCCGCCGTGCGATGAAACAGGCAGTCGGCCGTACCATGCGGTTCGGTGCTAAAGGTATCAAGGTTCTTTTGAGCGGCCGTTTGGGCGGCGCGGAAATTGCCCGTTCGGAAGGCTACCATGAAGGATCGATTCCACTGCACACATTACGTGCCAACATCGATTACGGTGTGGCAACGGCACAGACCACCTACGGTGCGATCGGTGTCAAAGTATGGATTTATAAAGGCGAAATCATGCCGGGCGAAATGGTGAACAAAGACGAAAATGTACGCGAGAACCGTGGCGGTAAAGAACGTCGAGTGGGCGATCGTCGTAACAACCGTCGAGGCCATCGCGGCGGCCGCAACGAACGCGGCGAACGTCGTGACAACGACCGGCAACCGAACAACGCAGAAAGGAGCGAAGCCTAATGCTAATCCCGAAGCGTGTAAAATATCGTAAGCAATTTCGCGGTCGTATGAAAGGCAGAGCGAACCGCGGTAATACAGTATCCCACGGCGAATTTGGCTTAGTTGCCATGGAACCGGCTTGGATTACAAACCGACAAATCGAAGCGGCTCGTATCGCGATGACGCGCTACATTAAACGTGGCGGCCAAGTGTGGATCAAAATTTTCCCGGATAAGCCGGTTTCCAAGAAACCTGCCGAAACTCGTATGGGTAAAGGTAAAGGCGCTCCGGAATATTGGGTTTCTGTCGTCCGCCCGGGCCGTGTGATGTTTGAAATGGCAGGCGTTACCCCGGAAATCGCTAAAGAAGCGATGCGTTTGGCCTCGCACAAACTTCCGATCAAAACGAAGTTTGTCGTCAAGGGCGAAGAAGAAGTGGCAGGTGACAACTAATGAAGGTACAAGAAATTCGGAATTTGTCCGCCGAGGAAATGAACGAAAAAATCGCCGGTCTGAAGGAAGAATTATTCAACCTCCGTTTTCAGCATGCGACCGGCCAGTTGGAAAATCCGATGCGTTTGCGTGAAGTAAAGAAAACCATTGCCCGAATTAAAACCGTGCAGCGGGAAGCAGAATTGAAAGCGCAAGCGTAAATCGTAAAGGAGGAACCGTGGTGGAAGAAAGAAACGTACGCAAATCGCGTGTCGGCAAAGTCGTCAGTGACAAAATGGACAAAACCGTTGTTGTTGCTGTAGACCGTAAAGTGCCGCACAAAAAATACAATAAGCCGCTCACTTCGACGAAGCGGTATAAAGCGCACGACGAAAACAACGAATGTAAAATCGGTGATACCGTGCGCATCGTTGAAACGCGCCCGATTTCGAAAGATAAATGCTGGCGTGTAACGAAGATTATTGCCCGTGCCGAATAATTCGGTAGAAAGAGGAGGAACACGATGATACAGCAAGAAACTCGCTTAAACGTGGCTGATAACACGGGCGCCAAAGACATCTTGTGCATCAAGGTGCTGGGAGGATCATTCCGGCGCTACGCGAATATCGGTGATGTAATCGTTGCTTCGGTAAAAGATGCATCGCCCGGTGGCGTTGTCAAGAAAGGTGAAGTAGTTAAGGCCGTAGTCGTTCGTACGAAGAGAGGTTTACGTCGCAACGATGGCTCCTACATTCGCTTTGACGAAAATGCAGCCGTTATTATTAAAGATGATAAGAGCCCGCGCGGGACTCGTATTTTTGGACCGGTAGCTCGTGAGCTTCGTGATAAGAACTTCATGAAGATTATTTCGCTCGCACCGGAAGTACTATAAGGAGGTGCGGATATGAGCAAACGTAAACTGCAAGTCAAAACCGGTGATACCGTCATGATCATTGCCGGCAAAGACAAAGGCAAAACGGGTAAGATCATTGCCGCACAGCCGGCCAAAGATCGCGTCATTGTGGAAGGTCTGAATCAAGTCAGACGGCATACCAAGCCGAACCAGGCCAATTCGCAAGGAGGCATTATCACGAAAGAAGCACCGATTCATGTCTCCAATGTCATGGTCATCGATCCGAAGACCAAAGAACCGAGCCGCATTAAAAAGGTACAGCAAAAAGACGGCAGCTACGTTCGTGCGACCGTTAAAAGCGACTCGATTATCGACAACGTAAAATAATACGAAAGGAGGACGAATTCGGTGTCTCGTTTAAAAGATCTCTACAATTCCCAGATCAAAAATGATCTGCGTGAAAAATTTAACTATAAAAACGTAATGGAAATTCCGAAATTGGAAAAAATCGTCATCAACATTGGTGTCGGTGAAGCTGTTACGAACTCCAAAGCATTGGATGCCGCGGTGAACGACCTGACGGCGATTGCCGGTCAGAAACCGATCATCACGCGTGCGAAAAAATCCATTGCGAACTTCAAAATTCGTGAAAACATGCCGATCGGCTGCAAAGTTACGCTGCGCGGCGAAAAAATGTACGAATTCCTGGATAAACTGATCAATATTGCGATTCCACGCGTCCGCGACTTTCGTGGCGTGCGCGCGACCAGCTTTGACGGTCGCGGCAACTACAGCTTGGGCATTAAGGAACAATTGATTTTCCCGGAAATCGACTACGATAAAATTGACCAAGTACGCGGCATGGACATCATCATGGTGACCAGCGCGAAGACCGACGAAGAAGCGCGTGAACTGTTACGTGCCTTCGGTATGCCGTTTAAAAAATAAGACAAAGGAGGAAGTATAATGGCGAAAAAGTCCATGATTGAACGTGAAAAGAAACGCCGTAAAATGGTGGAAAAATACGCGGCAAAACGCGCCGAATTGAAAGCCAAAGGCGACTATGCAGCGTTGAGCAAACTCCCCAAGGATGCTTCCCCGACACGCTTGCACAATCGGTGCCTTCTGACCGGACGTCCGCATGGTTACATGCGTAAGTTCGGCGTGAGTCGAATCGTTTTCCGCGATTTGGCATATGAAGGTGAAATCCCTGGCGTGAAAAAAGCCAGCTGGTAACGATTGTCCGTGGGAGGAGGTAAACTAATATGGGAATGACCGATCCGATTGCGGATATGTTAACGCGCATTCGCAACGCCAACTCGGCGCTGCACGCGAAAGTGGATATGCCCGCTTCGAAAAAGAAAGCTGCTATACTGGACATTCTGGCCCAAGAAGGCTACATCCACGGATATGAAACTGTGGAAGAAGAAGGCCATCCGGTATTGCGCGTCACATTAAAATATGGCGCGAATAAAGAAAAAGTAATCACGGGTCTCAAACGTATTTCGAAACCCGGTTTGAAAGTGTATGCAAAGAAGGACGAATTACCCCGCGTTCTCGGTGGTTTGGGAATTGCAGTAATTTCGACGTCCAAAGGCGTAATGAGCGATCGTAAAGCCCGTCAGGCTGGTCTTGGCGGCGAAGTTATCGCTTACGTCTGGTAAGTGAGGAGGTAACGCATGTCACGTATTGGGAATCAACCGATTGCCATTCCGAACGGAGTGGACATCACCTTGGACGGACATACCCTCACTGTCAAAGGACCGAAGGGTACATTGTCCCACAAACTGCCGCAGTCAATGCAGGTGGAAGTCACCGCAGACGAAGTGAAAGTTGCGCGTCCGTCGGATGACAAAGAACATAAATCGTTGCACGGTCTGACGCGTTCGCTGATCAACAACATGGTGATCGGTGTTACGGAAGGCTACTCGAAGACGCTTGAAATCGTTGGCGTCGGCTATCGTGCCGCGATGAAAGGTAAAAACTTGAACTTGACACTCGGTTTCTCGCACCCTGTCATCATGGAACCGCCGGCGGGGATCGAATTTGAAACCCCGGAACCGACGAAAATCATCGTCAAAGGTGCGGATAAAGAAGTCGTCGGCCAAGTCGCTGCAGAAATTCGCGACTGGCGTAAACCGGAGCCGTATAAAGGCAAAGGTGTTCGCTACGAAGGTGAACACGTACGTCGTAAAGCCGGCAAGACCGGTGCGAAATAGTTCGGAAGGGAGTGGACAAGTTGCGTAACAATTTACGAAATAAAGCACGTCAACGCCGTCATGCTCGTTTGCGTCGGCATATTGCCGGCACGGCCGAACGTCCTCGCTTGAATGTCTATCGCAGCCTTGCTAACATTTACGCGCAGATTATTGATGACACCAAAGGTACTACTTTGGTAGCGGCCAGTTCTCTGGATGCGGAAGTGAAAGAAGCTCATGCCTATGGCGGTAACGTCGAAGCGGCGAAAGCGGTTGGTGAACTGATCGCCAAACGCGCGCAGGAAAAAGGCGTGAAAGAAGTAGTCTTTGACCGCGGCGGCCAGATTTATCACGGTCGTATTGCGGCGTTAGCAGAAGGTGCCCGTGAGGGCGGCTTGACATTCTAAGCAAAGGAGGAAACGGTAGATGGCAAGATTTGAAAAGAAAGAATCGGATCTGCAAGAGAAGGTCGTCTTTATCAATCGCGTAGCGAAAGTTGTTAAAGGCGGTACCCGTTTTTCCTTCAGCGCTCTCGTCGTTGTAGGCGACGGTAAAGGTAACGTTGGCGCGGGTATGGGGAAAGCGAAAGAAGTTCCCGAAGCGATCCGCAAAGGCGTAGCAGATGCGAAGAAAAATATGGTTGCAGTTCATTTGAAAAACGGTACGATCCCGTATGCCGTCACAGGCATTTGCGGTGCGGGCCGCGTTTTCTTGAAACCGGCTGCAGAAGGTACCGGCGTTATCGCCGGCGGTCCTGTGCGTGTGGTTTTGGAACTCGCCGGGGTACGGAACATTTTAACGAAATCGATCGGTTCGGCAAACCCGATGAACATGGTCAAAGCGACCGTCAACGGCTTGCTCGAGCTCAAACGCGCGGAAGATATTGCGGCGTTGCGCGGCAAATCCGTCGAAGAATTGTATAACTAAGGAGGCGGATGATGGCTAAGAAAGTTCAGATTCAATTGAAGAAAAGTCTGATCGGTTCGAACCAGACGCAGCGACAGACGGTCAAAGCACTGGGACTGAAGAAGACGAATTCCGTCGTCACCCAGGAATTGACACCGCAAATTGAAGGCATGATTCACCGAGTACGTCACTTGGTGGAAGTTACAGACGCAGAATAAGGAGGTGCAAACATGAAACTTCATGAACTGAGCCCCAACGAGGGTTCTCGCAAAGCACGTCGCCGTGTTGGTCGCGGCCTCGGAAGCGGCATGGGCAAAACCTCCACGCGTGGTACGAAAGGTCTTTACTCGCGTTCGGGCGGCGGTGTCCGTCCGGGCTTTGAAGGCGGCCAGATGCCGTTGTATCGTCGGTTGCCGAAGCGCGGTTTTACGAATATTCACGCCAAAGACTATGCGGAAGTGAATGTGAGCCAACTCAATCGGTTTGAAGCGGGCGACGTTGTCGATCCGGTCAGCTTGATTGAAAAAGGCATCCTGAAGAATGTACGCGATGGAGTACGTATCCTCGGTAACGGCGAACTGGACAAAGCGGTTACTGTCAAAGCGCACGGTTTTACAAAGACGGCGCAGGAAAAAATCGAAGCAGCCGGCGGTAAAGTCGAGGTGCTCTAATGCTCGAAAAACTTTCGAACATATTTCAGATTTCCGAATTACGGAACCGACTGATTTATACGTTCGTTATGTTTATGGTGTTCCGCGCCGGGATTCATATTCCGGTACCGGGCGTTGACGCCTCGGTGATCGAACATCTTTTTTCGAGCGGCAGCCTGTTCGGTTTTTTGGATTTATTTGCCGGCGGTGCCTTGAGCAAGTTTTCCATTTTCGCGATGAGTATTACCCCGTACATCAACGCATCGATTATCATGCAGTTGTTGACGGCGGTTGTACCTGTTTTTGAAGAGTGGAAAAAAGACGGCCAGGACGGCTTTAAAAAAATTCAGAAAGTAACCCGTTACGGTACTGTAGTCTTGGCTTTGATCCAAGCCTTCGGTATGGCCTACGGTTTACGCGCCAATCAAGCATTGGTCGATAATAGCTATTTAGCGGTATTGATGATTACACTGACGCTGACCGCGGGAACCTGTTTCCTGATGTGGGTTGGTGAACAGATTACGGAAAAAGGTGTCGGCAACGGCATTTCGTTAATCATCTTTGCCGGTATCGTGGCACGGATGCCGGCCGGCATCCAGGTCATTATGGAATACTTACGGACCGGTACCATCAACTTTTTCCAAGCCGGTTTGTTCGCCTTAATCGCGGTTGTGATGATCGTGATTGTTGTCGCGGTAACGCAGGGTGCGCGTCGCATTCCCGTTCAGTATTCCAAACGAGTTGTCGGTCGTAAAATGTACGGCGGACACTCTTCGCACTTGCCTTTGAAAGTCAATCAGGCCGGTGTTATTCCCATCATTTTCGCATCCTCGATTTTGATGCTGCCGATTACTCTGGCGCAATTCATCAATGTCCCGTGGGTCAAAGAGATGGCGAATCTCTTTACTTGGGGAACGGTATTAAATACCGTACTGTATGCGATTTTGATTATTTTCTTTACCTACTTCTACACGGCGATCTCTGTCAATATTACGGATATTGCCGATAATATGAAAAAGTACGGCGGCTTTGTTCCCGGCATTCGTCCGGGTAAACCTACCGCTGATTACTTGGATCGCGTATTGACGCGGATCACACTCGCCGGCGCATTTTTCCTGGCGTTTGTGGCAGTACTTCCCAACATTTTGGGAAACATCACCGGCATTCAAGGTGTATACTTTGGGGGGACGGCTCTCTTGATCGTAGTAGGTGTCGCCCTGGATACAATGAAACAAATTGAATCCATGATGATTACGCGTCATTATGAAGGTTTCATGAAGTAAGGAGATGGGAACGATGTACATTTTGTTAATGGGACCGCCTGGCGCCGGTAAAGGTACGCAAGCGGAACGACTCATCGAAAAGTATGGGATTCCTCAAATTTCGACGGGCGATATGTTC
>USPU01000042.1 GCA_900556745.1 uncultured Veillonellaceae bacterium | reverse complement strand
GCTCTTGCGTTTTTTTCGTTGCCGTATCCTGCCCGCAACCGACGAGCAACGCCGCCGCGAGAACAAACAGCAGCCAGCCTTGCCACCAATGTCTATGCACGCAATCATCCCTTCCATGGTATGTATGCCCATTAAAAATTCTCTTGTAGCGTGTCCCGCTCTATGCAAAAAAGGAGGAGAAGGTTCTCCTCTTTTTCTTGCACAGTTAAAACTTGTATTCCAAACCGAGTGCCCACTCGCGACCATACAAGCCAAGATTTTTATCGTACTTGTCGCCAATGTTTTCGATCTTGCCCCACAAACGCAGATCCGGATTGAATTGACGGGTAACGGTCAGATTCCAAAGTTGATAACTTTTCTTTTCTGTCGCCGCCTGTTTCGGGGCCGGCTCCGCCAAATAGTTGTGTTCATATTGCAGAGAGAGTGCCGCGGACCAGCCCGTGTCCTGATGGTCATCGTAGCGCAGTTGCCACGCTTGCGAAAGTTCGGAACGACGCGGTAAATCTTTATTGGCCGTCGTATCTTTCGCATCCAGCCAGGTGGAAACCACTTGCGCGGAAAGGGTATCACTGAAACGATAGCCGAGCGTATTTTCCACGCCTTTAATACGGGCTTTTTTCACATTGTTATATCGGTAGAGCTCATGTCCGTTGTTATCCTTGCCCACTTTCGAGCTCTCAATCAGGTCATCCACCTTGTTGTCGAAGTAGGTCAGCGAGCCGTAGCCGCGATCCCATTCGCCTTCGACGCCCAAGTCCCAGCCGGTCGATGTTTCCGGCTTGAGATTCGGATTGCCCAAAACATGCACCCACTTCGGTCCCATCCTACGATCCAAATCATAAAAGAGCTGCATGAGCGACGGCGCGCGGAAACCTTTGCCGTAGTTCGCTTTGATACGGAAATTGTCACGCGCGTTATATGTCACGCCGAGCTTCGGCGAAACGTGACCGCCGAAATATTCATTGTGATCGTAACGCAACGCCGGCACGATAAACCATTTGTCGGCGCGAATTTCATCCTGCACGTACATCGCGTACGTGGCCAACGAACGTTCCGACGCCACTTTATCCATACCGTTTTGCGAAACATTGTGTTGCTTTTCACCGGCGATACCCAAATTCGTGCCTCTGACTTTAGCGTCGGTATACGTTACGCCGTAGGTAAGTCGCTGATTGTCGGTAAGCTGCGCGGAATTTCTGGCCTCCAATGTCCATTCGCGATTCGTGTTGTCGTTGAAGTCGTATGCATTCTGTTTGCGTACCACAGCATCATACGCTCGTTTTTCCAGAGGCTTCGACCCAGGTACCGTTTTAATAACTTTGGGGTCGGTTGTGTCTTTCCAGTCAAAACGGCTCATGTACGCGCTGACTTCCCAATCGTTCGCCGCCGTAGTGCGCTGCCAACGCAAACCATACGTTTGCTGTTCCGATTTGTTGTCTTTTCTGCCCGCGATCTGCGCCATGCCGTTTAAGGGGATTTTCCCCATCATAACCCGCAGAGGCTGCAGCCCGGGATTCTGCGCGTCACTGGATAATTTCTCATGATAATAATCCGCCGTAAAGGTCAACTTATTCGCATCGGCAAAGTAGTAGTCAAGAGCGAGATTGTACGTCTGATCATTACCGAAATATTCCGACCATTGCTCGCCTTCGATCGTGTCCCGATCGGTATGACGGAGACGTACGCCTACGGTAGCGGCCAGTTTCCCTTGCCGGCCGGTATCGTAATGAACCCACTGCGTATGGCCCGTGGATGCGTATTCACCGCCGATGGCGCCACTCGGCGCGGTCGATTTTTTCGTGATGATATTGATAACGCCGCCCATCGCATCCGATCCGTACAACGCGCTCGACGGTCCGCGGAGGATTTCAATTCGTTCCACCTGTTGCAAATTGATTCGCTCCATGGCGCGCGCGGTGCCCAAGCCGGCGCTCGAAGACTCGTTCGCAGGTTTACGACCGTCAACTAAAATCAACGATTTGTTCGTGTCCATGCCGCGAATCATTACATCATGGCCGCCACGATCGATCGTTGTCTGCATAATATTGGTAAAATACGAAAGCGCTTCGCGAATATTCGACGCGCCGCTTTGCCGGATCTTCTCGCTGTCGATAACCTGCGTCGCCGCCGGCACTTCTTTCGTCGCATTTTGCGTACGTGTAGCCGTGACAACGATATCTCCGATGTCATATACCGGTGCATCCGCCGCCACCGCAGTCATGCATCCCAAACAACATATTGCCAAAAGCGCAGCCTGTCGGCGTGCCAATTTGCTCATTGTTTCCCTCCGTTACCTAATTTAAAAATATTTTTGAATCCTTTTATCATTATATACTGTTTTTCATCAAAGTAAATATATTGCTATAATTCTAATTTTATTTTTTTGTGCATATTCTTCATGGCATAGATCATTGTAATTAAGCGTATAAATCAATATATGCATCTATTTCATTAAAAGTAATTTCTCGCGCAAATGTAAACTGTGTTATTTTTTTTAAAACTATTCAATATCATTGAATAGTTTCTGAAACTTGTAGTATAAACTTTATTTGCACTAAATAAAAAACTCCCCGTAAGGACGGGGAATTTAGTGTTATCTGGAGCCGGCAATAGGACTTGAGCCTGCGTGTGCATTGCGTTGTGCCGCTCTAAAGTAAAATAAAAACTCCCCGAAATGTCTCGGAGAGTCATTTTTATGTGGAGCCGGCAATAGGACTGGAACCGACGTGTGCATTGCGTCGCGCCGTTCTAAAATAAAAACCCTCCGAAAAATCTCGGAGAGTCATTTTTGTGTGGTGCCGGCAATAGGACTTGAACCGACGTGTGCATTGCGTGGTGTCGCTCTAAAATAAAAACTCCTCGTAAGGACGGGGAGTTTAGTGTTATCTGGAGCCGGCAATAGGATTTGAACCGACGGGTGCATTACGTCGCGCCGCGCTAAAATAAAAACTCCCCACTTAAAGCGGAGAGTTCATTTTACTATGGAGCCGGCAATAGGACTTGATCCTACGTGTGCATTGCGTGGCGACGCTCTATAACAAAATAAAAACTCCCCGTAAGAACGGGGAATTTAGTGTTAGCTGGAGCCGGCAATAGGACTTGAACCTACGACCTACGCATTACGAATGCGCCGCTCTACCAACTGAGCTATGCCGGCATCGACTTGATTAGTATAGACGATAGCAGCTTCTTTTGTCAATAGACAGTACGTATTTTATCAATAGTCTTTTTATTTATTTTTACAACTGTTCTTGCGCTCTTTTACGACTACAAATTTTATTGTATACATAATTCATGCGCATTACGGTTGCAACCTGCGCTTGATAATGATACAATGATGGCAATTAAAAAATTGGCAACGAAAACTTAACATTTCGTACCTTGGGGTATCGAGTCGGCAATGGCGTCGGCGTGCTCAGTGAGCCGCTGTACGCAGCTCGGAGCGTAAGCTCCTTTTTTTATTGCCGAAACCCCGCAAACCAAGAGAGGATGAGTAAAATGAAGTTTTCCAAAATGACGACATTGATGATGGCCGCCGGTCTTTCCGCGGTTGTCGCATTAGCCGGTTGCGGTGGTTCGGGCGGTGCCAAACAGCAATATTTGAATATCGGCACGGGCGGCACGGCAGGTACTTACTACCCGCTGGGCGGCGCAATGGCGGAGTTATTCAATAAAAATATCGCCAACGTCAATGCGTCCGCGCAAAGCACCGGCGCTTCTGTCGCCAACGTCAACATGCTCAAAGACGGCTCGCTGGATTTGGCTCTGATCCAAAACGATATCGCCTACTACGCGGCGAACGGTCTGGAAATGTTTGACGGCAAAAAAGTCGACAGCCTGCGCGGCATTGCGACACTGTATCCGGAAACGGTACAGATCATAGCGTTGGAAAAATCCGGCATCAAATCGATCAATGATTTGCGCGGCAAACGCGTAGCGGTCGGTGCGGCAGGTTCCGGCACGGAAGCGAACGCGCGGCAAATTTTGAACGCCGCGGGCATTGAATACAGCGATATCCAAGTGCAGTACCTCTCGTTTGGCGAAGCGTCCGGTGCGCTCAAAGACGGCAATGTCGATGTCGCATTCGTCACGGCCGGTTTCCCGACAGCCGCCATCCAGGATTTGGCGGTATCGAATCAGATTTCCCTTATTCCGCTCGATGCTGCGGCAGCCGACCAGCTCTTGCAAAAATATCCGTACTATACGAAGACTTCCATTCCGGCGGGCACGTATAACGGCGTCACCGGCGACACGCTGGCTGTCTCGGTACGCGCGATGATCGCGACAACGAATAAGCTCTCCGATGAAATGGGCTACAACGTTACCAAAGCCATTTACACGAATCTCGACAAGATGGCCGCGGCCCACGCGGTCGGCAAGATGATTACCAAAGACGCCGCGCAGGACGGCATGTCGATTCCGATGAACGCCGGGGCGGAAAAGTTCTTTAAGGAGAAATAATTGCAGCGCTTACTCATCAAGCGACCGTTCTACCTATTGGCATTGTTGGGCTTTGCTTTGGTGGTGACGATCGCTTGGTGGTCGATGCGGCCGGCGATCTTTCTGACGGCAGGCGACGAATGGCATGACTTGGGTCATGCGTACAGCGGACGCTCCGTCGTCATTCATTATCGACATTCGGTTCAGCAGACCCACGTTGGGGAATATTTGACGGTAAACGATACCGCAGACGGTTTTGTATTGCAGTCAACCAAGTATAAATCCTATGACGTGGGTTTGCCTTTTTTGCCGAGTGAAGGTAATTTTCGAAGCGACGGCGAGTATTTTTATTTGGATGATATTAACCGGGTTCTACCCCGCCCGCTGAAGTTACGGACGGGTTTGGGGACGGAACTTACCGTTACGTTGCAAACGACGTACGCGCTGTATCAACGACATGCGCCGGGTACATTGGTGACATTGGCTGTCACCCCGCGCTGGCTCGGTTATTATGAACATTTCAAGCATTGGTTAGGAGGTGAGAGAAATGGCAGAAAAACGTAAGATTCGTTCGGAAAAGGATGACGCCGTGTCGCAAGAGGCGGTCATGGCGCTGGAAAAAGAAAATCGCGTGGCGCAATATCGCGGTCACATCGCAAAACTCATTTCTTTCATCGCGATCTGTTTTTCTCTGTTTCAATTATATACAGGTATTTTCGGTGTACTTGACGCGCAATTACAACGCGCGGTGCATTTAGGTTTCGGATTGGTGCTGGTGTTTCTCTTATATCCGACGCGCAAGACCTGGCTGAATCGCGCGAGCGTTCATCCGCTGGACGCGTTTTTAGCGCTGCTCGCGGCAAGCGGTCCTTTGTACATCATCACGCAGTATCATGATTTAGTGCTGCGCGCGGGCAATTTCAACACGCTGGACATGGCGGTCGGCTCGATCGGCGTGCTGCTCGTCATTGAAGCGGCGCGGCGCGTGGTCGGCATCCCGATGGTGTCGGTGGTGCTGTTTTTCATCGCCTACGCCTTTGCCGGTCCGTATATCCCAGGCATTTTGGGGCATCGCGGCGTGAACTGGGACCAACTCGTCGGCCATTTGTATTTTACGACCGAAGGCATTTTCGGAATTCCGTTGGGCGTTTCAAGCACTTTTATTTTCCTCTTCATTTTATTCGGTGCCTATTTGGAGTCGACGGGGCTCGGTCACTTCTTCATTGACTTGGCGAATGCCGTCGCGGGCTGGGCGCGCGGCGGTCCGGCGAAAGTCGCCGTGCTGTCGAGTGGCTTGATGGGCACGGTATCGGGCTCGTCCGTCGCCAACGTCGCCGGAACCGGTTCATTTACGATCCCGATGATGAAAAAACTCGGCTACCATCGTGATTTTGCCGGCGCGGTCGAGGCGGCTGCTTCCACCGGCGGACAGCTGATGCCGCCGATCATGGGCGCGGCGGCGTTCCTGATGGCGGAATTTGTCGGCGTGCCGTACATGGAAGTCGTCAAAGCGGCGACGATCCCCGCGATTTTATATTTCCTCGGTATTTGGCTCGGCGTTCATTTCGAAGCGCGGCGGGAAAATCTGCAAGGCTTGCCGCGAGAAAGTCTGCCGAAATTCGGCGTGATCTTCCGCGAGCGCGGACACTTGGCGTTACCGCTGGTCGTCATCATCGGTCTTTTAGTCAGCGGCTATACGCCGATGCGCGCCGCATTAATCGGTATTTTCCTGACGGTTGCGGCGGCGATGCTCCGCAAAAACACGCGGCTCTCATTCATTGAAGTCGTGCAGGGTCTGATCGACGGCGCCCGCAACATGCTTTCCGTACTGGCGGCGTGCGCGGCGGCAGGCATTATCATCGGCGTGGTCACCAAAACCGGTATCGGTTTGAAGATGGCCTCTGCCTTGATCGATCTCTCGGGCGGCGTTTTCCTCGCCGTGCTTTTCTTCACGATGCTGACTTCGCTCGTCTTGGGCATGGGTGTCCCGACGACGGCGAACTACGTCATTACTTCGACGATTGCCGCGCCGGCGCTGGTACAACTCGGCGTACCGGTGCTCGCGGCGCATATGTTCGTCTTTTACTTCGGCATTGTCGCCGACGTGACGCCTCCGGTCGCGCTGGCCGCGTACGCGGGTTCGGCGATTGCGGGCGGTAACGCGTTGCGCACCGGCGTGCAGGCTTCGAAGCTCGCGATCGCCGCGTTCCTGATTCCGTATATTTTCGTCAACTCCCCCGCGATGTTGATGATTGATACGACGATTCCTAAAATTCTCATGGTGCTGCTCACTTCCATCATCGGCATGGTCGCGATCAGCTCCGCGATGATCGGTCACTTCGTCGTCAAAGAGAAAGCATGGGAACGCATTCTCTTCATAATCGGCGGTCTGTGCATGATCGATACGGGGGCAACGACCGACATCATCGGCATCGTTCTCCTCGCCGCTCTGTTCTTCCTGCAATGGCAACGCGGTCGCAAACAGGTAAATGCCTAAAATAAACAAAAAAAGACGCTCGCTCGAGCGTCTTTTTTTGTTGCCGAAAAATCAGGCGGTGCACAGTGTCTGAAGTGTTTTTTTGACGAGTCGCGACAACTCGCTTCGGAGTATGTTTTGCTTACGCGGCAGTGCTCATTGCCCGCGCCGGCTCGGTTTTTGCGCCGCGGCATGCCCGCGCGTTACAGTAGACATGCGCAAAAAACAAGAGGCCTCGGAAATGAGACAACATGGAAACTTCATATCTGACCGCGAACGACATCGACCTGATGACCGCGGCGCAAGACGGCGATGCGATCGCCGCGACCGTATTGTACCGCCGCTACCTGCCGCTTATCCACGCGACGGCGCGAACCTTTTTCACGCGCGATCGCGATGAATTGCTCGCCGTCATTCGCTTCGCTTTTTGGGAAGCCGTCGGCCGCTACGATAAAAGTCGCGGCGTGCCGGTGGCGGGATATTTGAAAACGCAGC
>USPU01000041.1 GCA_900556745.1 uncultured Veillonellaceae bacterium | reverse complement strand
ATCTTCCGCCTGCGGTGCTCCCGGCGGCGGCGTAATCGATTTGTATTTGAAAAGGTTGGCGACCTGCTTGGAGTCGATTGTTTCGACTTCTAAAAGCGCCTGCGCCATCGCTTCCAATACGTCTCTGTTTTCGAGCAGCAGCTTTTTGGTTTCCGCGTAGGCTTCTTCCGCGTATTTACGCATTTCCTCGTCAATCGCGGTGGCGATATCTTCACCGTAGTTGCGTTCGGAGCCGAGTTGCTTGCCAAGGAAAATCTGTTCCTGATGTTCCCCGAACGTGATCGGTCCCAAGCGTGGGCTCATGCCCCAACGCATAATCATATTGCGCAAAATCTGAGTGACGCGTTCCAAATCGTTGGACGCGCCGGAGGAGATATCATTGAACGTGATTTCCTCCGCCACGCGGCCGCCCATCAAGACGCGAATTTCAGATAAGAGTTGCGATTTGGTAATGTACGCGCGCTCTTCCTGCGGTAGCGTCATGGTATAGCCGCCTGCTTGCCCGCGCGGCACGATGGTTACTTTGTGAACCTTATCCGCGTCCGGCATCAGCTCGGCGATAATCGCGTGCCCCGATTCGTGGTAGGCCGTGATTTTGCGTTCCCGTTCGCTCACGACGTGGCTACGACGTTCCGGACCGTAGGCGACTTTTTCACTCGCTTCTTCGAGTTCCGCCATGCCGATTGTTTTCTTGTTTTGCCGCGCCGCCAACAGCGCCGCTTCGTTCAAGAGGTTGGCCAGATCCGCGCCGGTAAAGCCCGGCGTTTTCTTGGCGATAATTTTAAGGTCGATATCGCCTTCCAAAGGTTTATTTTTCGCGTGAACTTTCAGAATCGCTTCCCGTCCGCGCAAATCCGGACGGCTGACTACGACCTGACGGTCAAAACGGCCCGGACGCAAAAGCGCCGGATCCAAAATATCCGGTCGGTTCGTCGCCGCGAGCGTAATGATGCCTTCGTTCGCGCCGAAACCGTCCATCTCGACCAAGAGCTGGTTCAGCGTTTGTTCGCGTTCGTCATGACCGCCGCCGAGGCCGGAGCCGCGCTGGCGACCAACCGCGTCGATTTCATCGATGAAGACGATACAGGGCGCGTTCTTCTTCGCTTGAACAAACAAATCACGGACACGTGACGCGCCGACGCCGACAAACATTTCGACGAAGTCCGAACCGCTGATACTGAAAAACGGCACATTCGCTTCGCCGGCTACGGCTTTCGCCAAAAGCGTTTTACCGGTACCGGGCGGGCCGAAGAGCAAAATGCCTTTCGGAATTTTCGCGCCGATCGCGTTATATTTACCCGGGTGTTTCAGAAAATCAACGACTTCCGTCAATTCCTGTTTGGCTTCTTCTTCGCCGGCGACATCGGCAAAAGTGACATGTACTTTGCCTTCTTCATGCATTTTCGCGCGCGACTTGCCGAAGTTCATCACGCGACCGCCGCCGCCCTGCGTTTGGTTCATGATAAAGAACCAGACGCCGATCAAAAGCAAAATCGGCAACAGCGAAGTCAACATGCCCAACCACCAGGACGGTTGTTCCGGCGGCTTGGCCTGAATGGTCACGTTGTTGGCGCGTAAAATCGGCAACAACTGCGCATCATTATCCGGCGCGTAGGTGGTAAATTCCGTGCCGTTTTTAAGCTTACCGCTAATGGAATTATTCGTCAGTGTGACATATTCCACATTTTTCTGCTCGACTTGCGTCAAGAAATTCGAATACGTAAGATCCGATTTCTTTTCCTGCGGCTCCACGAAGTTCGTAAACATCGACACCGCAATAATAATCAGCAGAACGTACAAGCTGACGTTTTTAATAAATCGATTCAAATGACTTCCCCTTTCCCATGGGTCAATTCCCAACAGAATGTCATTTCATTTTATCATGATGAGAATTTTTTTACAATTATGATTCGTAGTACTCCGGTTTGAGAACACCCACGAACGGAAGGTTGCGATAATTTTCCGCGAAATCCAAGCCGTAGCCGACGACGAATTCATTCGGCACGTCAAAACCGATGTACCGTACGTCGACCTGTTTTTCACGGCGCGACGGCTTGTTCAAAAGAGTAACGAATTCGACGGAGTTGGCGCCGCGCACTTGCAAAATCTCATTCAGATAGTACAACGTCGTGCCCGAGTCGATCATATCCTCCACCACCAGCACGTCGCGGCCGTTAATATCCGTGCTCAAGTCTTTACGGATCTGAATATGCCCCTGCGACTGCGTGCTGTTGCTGTAACTCGAAACCACCATAAAATCGATTTGCACGTCCAAATCGATTTGGCGCATCAAATCGGCCATAAATACCGCGGAACCTTTCAAAATGCCGACTAAAAGCAATTTTTTGCCGCGGTAGTCGTTGGTAATCTCCCGTCCCAATACGGCGACACGGTCGCGGATTTCTTCTTCAGTCACCAGTATTTTGGCGATATTCGGATGCATTATTTGTCCTCCTCTGCACATCAATCGCCAGCCGTTCCGGCCGGTCATTGACCGTTGCAACACCTGAAAAATCATGTAATGTAAAATAATCAAAGGCCGCGTATACGTGCCTGTCGTCGGCGAGCAGCACGACGCTGTCACGACAACGGCGCGGCACTTTACTATCAATAAAATAATCGCTCAATTTTTTCGTGCCGAAAGGAAACGGAATCCGATCGCCCGCGCGGCGGTAACGCAATGTCAAAGGACCGGTCAAAACGCGCGCCGGAATGACCCATGGCGCCGTTTCACCTTCCGCAAGCGCGCGGATCCGCACCCGCAAGTCCCCGAGCGCCAGCGGATCGTCCGCCGTCCGCGTCATCGCTGCTGTTTCCGCAACGACCGCCGCTTGCGGCGACAGCAGCGCATCGGTCGCAGTCAACACCGCCGTCAGACCGTATAAGTTCTGTTCGGTGCCGGTTTCTCCCGTCGCGAACCAAGCGACAAGGCGTTCGGTATGCGCGAACGAAAGCGTTGTACCGCTTTCTTCTCGCCACAACTTGCGAACGACGCGCCGTTGCAATGCGTTCGGCAAGTCGTTGAACGCGCCGCGGGAAACAACAATAGTTTCCGCTTCACGCCGCGTGATTTGAGTGAGAACATCGACAATGACATTATCCAAATACTCGTCATCCGCGGCGGCCGTCGTCGCGAGCTGTACCAAATGTTCGCGAATGCGCGGATTATATTGCGCAAGATGTGGCAGCACTTCATGACGCAATGCGTTTCGCAAATAGGTCGTATCCGTATTCGTCTCATCCATACAGGGCGTGTACGGAAAATGCGTCAAATAGGTTTCGATTTCCGCCCGCGTGACGCCGAGAAACGGACGCACGATATGGCCGTTTCTCGCCCGCATGCCGCCAAGCCCCGTCAGGCCCGTGCCGCGCAATACATGATGAAGCACGGTTTCCGCCTGATCATCGGCATGATGCGCCACGGCAAGCAAGGTATATTCCTCTTGCTCGCGCAACTGTTCAAGCGATCGGTAACGCAATGCCCGCGCCGCGGTTTCGACCGATTCGCCGGTCGTTTGCACCGCCCGCGGCACATCGGCGTCCAACCGGTAGAAGGGCAATTTCAAGTCTTGCGCCAAGGCGCGCACGAATTTGACTTCCGCATCCGCCGCCGCGCGTAAATGGTGATGCACATACGCGAGTCCCGCGGTGATGTGAAACTCTTCTTGCGCCGCCGCCAGGTAGAGCGCGAGGGCCAGCGAATCCGGTCCGCCGCTGCAACCGATCAAGATGGCGTCGCCCGGAGCAAACAGCGCCTCCCCCCACACGAAAGCATTGACTTTTGCGACAAAATCCGTCACAAGAGATAAGCCTCCCGATAGATTCCTTCGAGTAAATCCCGATCGCTTACGGTAATTTCCGGCAGCGCAAAATATTCCAGTAAACTTTCCGCGATGACCGCGCCCGCTACGATAATATCCGCCCGCTCGCGCGCCAACCCGGGCAGCTTCGTGCGCTCTTCATACGACATGCCCGTCAGACGCTCACGCAGCGCGTGCAGATCCTCATACGCGAGCACGTAGCCCTGCACTTTTTCGGCGTCATACGGTTCGAGTTCCAACAGCATCGAGACAATACTCGTCATCGTGCCGCCGACGCCGATCCAGCTTTTCACGCCTTGCACTTCGGTTGTTTCTTCTTTCAATACAGCAAAGCAATGTTTTTTCAATTCGGCGATACCGCGCGGCGTCATCATGTCAAAATCGCGTGTACCGCGCACCGCTCCCAGGGGCATGCTCACCGCCGCGCCGAGATCACCGCCGAAACCGACGCCGATTTCCGTGCTGCCGCCGCCGATATCGACGACCGCCGTCACCAGACTGTTTGTCTTGACCGCGCCGAGATAGCCGTAACGCGCTTCGTCGACGCCGCTGATAATACGTACCGGCGCCCCGATGAGCTGAGCCACTTGCCGCGCAAACACTTCGCCGTCGCTCGCCTCACGCAGCGCATTCGTACCGACAACCGTCCATCGTTCGGCGCCCGCTTCGCGCGCTTCGTCAACGAGTTCCCGAATACCTGCCAAGGTGCGATTTTTCGCCGCCTCATTGAGAGGGCTGCCCGCCGCCAAGCCGTCGCCGAGCCGCGTCGCCCGAATATCTTTCCGCAATGTGGTCGTCTGATCTTCCACTGTTTCCGCGACCAGTAAACGTACCGAATTCGTGCCGATATCCAGTACCGCCTGTTTCATAGTTGCCTCCTATAAAAAAAGCACCCTTTGCAGGATGCCCGGTTATTAACCGTTAATCGGACCGTCGCGCGCCGCGTCCGCCGCGTTTGGATTCGGTGTTACGCTTCAAATCACTCAGGCGTTCATCGCTGTCTTTCAGGAACCGGCTGAGTTTATCTTCAAACGAGCTCGGTCCTTGGGAACGACGGTTGCCGCCGCGTCTCGCCGCGGGCGGTCGCCGATCGGCATAGGGCGCATTCCCCGCGTCATTGCGGCGCGGTGCCCGCCCGCTCGTCGTCTGCGGTCGCGGCTGAGCCTGCTTCATCGAAAGAGCGATTTTGCCGTTGGCGTCCATCGAAACGACTTTGACTGTGACTTTCTGATCTACCGTTAAATACTCGTTGATGTCGCTGACGTACTCATGCGCCACCTCTGAAATATGCACCAATCCTACCTTTTTGTCCGGCAGTTCGACAAATGCCCCGAACTTCGCCAAGCCCGTGACAACTCCTTCAACTATGCTTCCGACTGTTACGCTCATGCGTTGATAATATCCTCCTTATATAACAACTGAATAAGTATCTTTATTATACGAAATAATCCGTTTGCATGCAATGTTAGCGGATATAGGGGACTTCGTTGGGTTTTACCAAACCGAGTTGCTCCCGCGCTTCCTTCTCCACCGCCTTCGGATCGTTATATTTCGCTTTTTCCGCCTCCAGCTCACGCTGTTCGGTCTCCAACTGCTGCTGTTGTTGTTCGACGCGAATCATTTCCTGATGCAATTCGCAGTATTTCAAACCCCTTTCGACAAGAAATCCGACAACGAGGAGGATGAGGATACCGAAGACTATATATTTTATATTTTTCCACCATGGTGACGACTTGCGATGCCTCACCGGCGGTTGGTTTGAAAGCGGCGCTTGGGCGGGATGTATCCGCGGCGGTCTCTGCGGGTTATATTTGGTCATTGCGATTCCCTTTCTGTACGCGTTCATTGTACCATACTCCATCGTATTTAGCGCAATAAAAAACGTCCCCGCAGGGACGTTTTTTAGCAGGTCGATTATTTCAGTTCGACTTTTGCGCCGGCTTCTTCGAGCTTCGCTTTCAAAGCTTCCGCATCTTCTTTGGAAACGCCTTCTTTGACGTTGCCCGGAGCACCGTCAACGAGAGCTTTCGCTTCTTTCAGGCCCAAGCCGGTCGCTTCGCGAACGACTTTAATAACTTTCAGTTTGGACGCGCCGACTTCAGCGAGTACAACGTCAAATTCGGATTTTTCTTCCGCTACCGCGCCGGCTGCTGCCGGGCCCGCTGCCGCTACCGCTACCGGAGCCGCTGCCGAAACACCGAATTTTTCTTCCATAGCTTTTACGAGATCGGCGAGTTCGAGAACCGACATCTCTTCAATGGCTTGCATAAGTTCTTCTTTAGTCATTATAATTCCTCCTTAAATGAATCCGCTAATTAAGCGCTTTCTTTTTGTTTGCGAATCGCCTCGAGTACATACACGAGGTTGGTAATGTTGCCCTGCAGGCAACGTACAAAGCCGGTAATCGGCGCCTGCATGCTGCCGACCACTTTGGCCAAGAGCACTTCACGGCTCGGCAAGTCAGCCAGATGCTGCACTTCGTCGACACCGATGACCGCGCCTTCGAGCAGACCCGCTTTTACGGTGATCGCTTCGCTCTTTGTTTCGTCGATAAATTCTTTGAGTGCTTTCGCCGGCGCAACCGCGTCGGATTCCGAGATCGCAATCGCGTTCGGACCGGTCAATTGATCGGCGAATTCTCCCAAGCCCAGGTCGTTGGCCGCAATCGCGGTCAAGGTATTTTTAATAACCTGATAGTGAACGCCGTGTTCCAAGAATTTGCGACGTAATTGGGTGGCGGTCGCTACGTTCAAGCCGACATATTCGACCAAAACGGCGCCTTTCGCGTTTTCCAATTTCCCGCGCATTTCATCAATGACTTGCTTTTTTTGCGGTGTTCCTGCCAATGGTGACACCTCCTTTTGTGAAAGATTTTTTATATTTAGCACGTTAGCTAAGAAAAAACGACCCCGCTTGTGACGAGGTCGCGCACCGAAACTTCGCGGTTTCGGTACTCAGCCTCGGGTGGCGGACAACGTCCATTATATATACAACCACCGGTCTTAAGCTAAGTGTAAATAGTAAGATCAGTCTTCCTTCGGTGCATCCACTTTGGTCGGATCCAAAGTCACACCCGGTCCCATGGTCGAGCTCAAAGTGACGGATTTCATATACTGTCCTTTGATCGACGCCGGACGCGCTTTCGCGATACGATCGAAGATCGCGCGAATGTTGTCACGCAATTGGTCTTCGCTGAAAGACGCTTTGCCGACCGACAGCTGGATGTTGCCCGCTTTATCGGTGCGGTATTCGACTTTACCCGCTTTGACTTCCCGGACCGCTTTGGTAACGTCCATGGTGACAGTGCCGACTTTCGGGTTCGGCATGAGGCCTTTCGGACCCAATACTTTACCCAAACGGCCGACGAAGGCCATCATGTCCGGGGTAGCGACAACAACATCAAAGTCGAGCCAGCCGCCCTGGATTTTGGCAACGAGTTCTTCGCCGCCTACAAAGTCCGCGCCGGCAGCTTCCGCTTCCTGCACTTTGGCACCTTTCGCAAACACGAGAACGCGTTTCGTTTTACCGGTACCATGCGGCAATACCATTGCGCCGCGGATCTGCTGATCCGCATATTTCGGATCGACATTCAAATTGAATGCGAGTTCGATTGTTTCATCAAATTTAGCCGTTGCCGTTTGTTTTATCAACGACACCGCTTCGTCCAACCCGTACTGCGTATTGCGGTCGACGAGAGCGGAGGCCTGTTTACTGCGTTTTGTCAGTTTAGCCATGTTTCCTCCTAATAAGGTTCGTAAGAACCGCTTACTCTTCTACCGTAATACCCATGCTGCGGGCTGTGCCTTCGACCATCATCATCGCCGCTTCCACGTCGTTGGCGTTGAGGTCGGGCATTTTCATTTCCGCGATTTCGCGAACTTGCTGTTTCGTTACTTTGCCGACTTTGTTTTTATTCGGCTCACCGGACGCTTTTTCCAAACCGGCTGCTTTTTTCAATAAAACAGCGGCCGGCGGCGTTTTGGTG
>USPU01000040.1 GCA_900556745.1 uncultured Veillonellaceae bacterium | reverse complement strand
CATTCGCAGTTTTGATCCGGTGACGCAACGTTCCGTCAGCACCTACGAGACGGTGACGTTGGCGCCGTTCGCGCTGCCCGAAGGCGCGAGCAGTTTGTTGGCGTACTTGGCGGACGGGGCGCTGATTTGCGATGAACCGAGCCGCACGGCGGAAGCGTTGCGCGCGCTGCGCAAAGAAGACGCGGGGAAAAGCAAACGTCACTGGTCGTGGACGGAACTTTTACGCGACTCGCACGCGCGCAGCACGGTTTTCTTCGCGCTGATTTCGTTGCGCGTGCCGGGCGCGGAGGTTCATGCGCGCTATCCGCTGGACGGTCGACCGGTGCCCACATTTCGTAACCAATGGCCGCATTTTGTGCAAACGGTGCAAAAATGGTCACGGCAAGGTTACGCGACGATCATTGCCGCGGCGGATGAAACGAAACGGGCGACACTGGAAACGAACCTGCGCGAGGCGGGCATTTTCCCGACGGACGAAGTGGCGGCGGGCATGGTCACGATCGTTTCGGAAAATGTCGATACCGGTTTTATGTGGCCGCAGGAAAAAGTGGTTGTGCTCGCCACCGCGGATATTTTCGGTACGCAGAAAAAACGGCGGCGCAGACACGTTCGTCACGGTAACGAGATCCGCTATTTCTCGGATCTGACGGAAGGCGACTACGTGGTGCACCAAGTGCACGGCATCGGTCGTTATACGGGTCTGGAAACGATTACGCTGAACGGCGCGAACCGCGATTATTTGCGGATCGAGTACGCGGGCGAGGATCGTCTGTTTTTGCCGGTTGAACGTATTCAGCAGCTGGAAAAATATATCGCGCCGGACGGAACGGTGCCGACACTGCACAAAATGGGCGGCGCGCAATGGACGAAAACAAAGGCCCGCGCGCAAAAATCGATTGATGATTTGGCGGATAAGTTGGTGGCGCTGTACGCCGAGCGTGAAGTGGAACCGGGTTTCGCGTTCCCGCCGGACACGCCCTGGCAGCGTGAATTTGAAGACGCGTTCATGTACGAAGAAACGCCCGATCAGTTGCAGGCCGCGGCCGAGATCAAAGCGTCAATGGAAAAGCCGCAGCCGATGGACCGACTGCTTTGCGGCGATGTCGGCTTCGGTAAGACGGAGGTCGCGATGCGCGCCGTTTTTAAGGCGGTTATGGCGAATAAACAGGTCGCCGTCTTGGTACCTACGACCGTTCTTTCGCAGCAGCATTATCGCACGTTTAGCGCGCGTTTGGGCCCGTTCGGCGTCAATGTGGCGGTATTGAATCGGTTCCGCAGCGCGGCGGAGAAAAAGGAAATTTTGCGCGGCGTCAAAAACGGCACGATTGATGTTTTAATCGGCACGCACGCGTTGTTGAATAAAGCGGTGCAATTCCGCGATTTGGGACTTTTGGTAGTCGATGAAGAGCAACGGTTCGGTGTGGCGCAAAAAGAAAAGTGGAAAGCGCGCAACACGATGGTTGATGTGCTCACGCTTTCGGCGACGCCGATCCCGCGTACGCTGCATATGTCGCTTGCCGGCGTGCGCGAGCTTTCGGTGATGTATACGGCGCCGGCGGATCGTCAGCCGGTGCAAACGTATGTGGTGGAAACATCGGACGCGATTTTGCGCGACGCGATTTTGGCGGAAGTGCAGCGCGGCGGGCAGGTCTATTTCGTGTACAATCGGATCGTGACAATTCGCGACATGGTGCGCAAGCTGGAAACGCTCGTCGGACCGTCGGTCACGTTTGATATCGCGCACGGCGCGATGTCCGGTGAAGAGCTGGAACGGGTCATGGCGGATTTTTACGCGGGCGATTTTGATGTGCTCGTCTGCACCAGTTTGATTGAAAACGGACTGGACCAGCCGAACGCCAATACCATTATCGTGTACGACGCGGATCGGCTCGGCCTTTCGCAGCTCTATCAGATGCGTGGGCGCGTAGGCCGTTCGGAGCGCAACGCGTTCGCGTATTTCCTGTACCGTCCGGATCAGATTATGAATGAGGCGGCGGAAAAACGTCTGTATGCGATTCGGGAATTCACCGAACTCGGCGCCGGATTTAAAATCGCGATGCGTGATTTGGAAATTCGCGGCGCGGGCAATTTGCTCGGCAGCGAACAGCACGGCAACATGGTCGGCGTCGGCTTCACAACGTATACGACGATGCTCGATGAGGCGATCGCCGCTCGACAGGGCGAACGCGCGCCGCACAAAACGGTGGCAGCGCCGCTCTTGGAACTGACCGCGGAAGCGTATATTCCGGATCGTTACATCGAGGATCCGGTGCAAAAACTCGAAATGTACCGGCGTTTGGCGGAAGTGGATACGGCGGTCGAAGTATCCGACTTGATCGACGAATTGGTGGACCGGTTCGGTACGCCGCCCGCGCCTGTGGAACAATTACTGCGCGTGGCGCAGTTGCGCGTGCTTGCGGCGAAAGCCGGCATCGGCAGTATTCGAGAGTTGCAAAACACGGTGGAGATCACGTGGAACCGACCGGAAGCGATGGCGACTTGGGACGTTGCCAAAGTGCCCGCGAAAGTGATGAAAAGTTTACGCTTTTTGCCAGGCGAGGTGCCGCGTGCTACAATAAATAAGTTACAGTGGAGTCATTCCGCGGTGGATTTTCTGCCGGAAATATTAGCGGCTTTTTTACAGGAAGATATTGCGCAAAGCAAGGAGTAATGTGTGAGTAAAGATACATTTATTCGCGGGGCGATGATTTTAACGATCGCGGGCATCATCGTGAAAATCATCGGCGCGGTCAACCGTATTTTGCTATCCCGCTTACTGGGCGGCGAAGGCATCGGTTTATACCAGATGGCCTATCCGATTTATCTGTTGGCCTTAAGTATTTCGTCGGCGGGCTTGCCGGTGGCGATCTCGATCATGGTGGCGGAAAAGAACGCGATCCGCGACTACATCGGCGCGCAACGAGTATTTAAGATCTCGTCGTTGGCGCTGACCGTCACGGGCTTTGTTTTCAGTCTGCTTTTATACGTAGGCGCGCATTGGCTGGTCGATACGGGACTGGTGCGGGATCCGCGCGCGTACTGGGCGCTGGTCGCGCTTTCGCCGGCGATTTTTATCGTTACGATCGTTTCCTGTCTGCGCGGCTACTTCCAAGGCTTGCAGGAAATGAAACCGACCGCGATCAGTCAAATTTTGGAACAGTTGTTCCGCGTCGTGACCATGATCGCGTTCGCCGTTTTACTGTTGCCGTACGGTTTGGAATACGCGGCGGCGGGGGCGACGTTCGGCGCGTTCCCGGGCGCGTTGATCGCGCTCGTGGCGCTGGGAATATTCTATTACCGCGATCGCCATGAACGCCGGCGCATGCTGGCCGATCAGGATACGACGTTGCCGCGTGAATCGCTCAAAACGATTTTGAAACGTTTATTGGTGCTGGCGTTGCCGGTTTCATTGGCGAATATCATGCTGCCGGTAGTGGCCAACATCGATTTATTTGTCGTGCCGCACCGTTTGGCGGTGGCGGGGTATTCGGTCGAGGAATCGACAGAACTTTTCGGATACTTGACGGGGATGGCGACATCGCTCGTGAACTTGCCGACCATTTTAACGGCATCTCTTGCCGCAAGCCTCGTGCCGGCGATTTCGGCGGCGTACATGGTGCATGACCGCGCGCAGATTTTCCGCCGTACGGATGTCGCCATGCGGATCGCCAATATTTTAACGATTCCTTCCTTTGTCGGACTTTGCGTCATCGCGACGCCGATTTCGCTCATGCTCTACGCTACACCGAATGCGGGATCGTCGATTCAGATCATGAGTTTCGGCATCTTTCTGCTGGGGGTACAGCAGGTAACGACAGGTATTTTGCAAGGTATGGGGCGGACGGCTATTCCGCTCATCAACATGGTCGTGAGCGCCGTCGTAAAATTTGTTTTGAACTGGACATTGACGGCGATACCGGCGCTCGGTATTCAAGGCGCCGCTTGGGCAACCAACGCCGATTTCGGTGTCGCGGCATTGTTAAATCTTTACTTCCTGCACAAATATCTTGATTACCGCATGGATTGGCAGCATACCGCGCGTATTTTCGCCGCCGCCATCGGTATGGGCGTCTTTACGTATTTCGGCTATACGAGCCTCGTGACGGCTGTGCACAGCAATACGCTGGCGACGTTGGGCGCGATTATCATCGGCATGATCGTCTATACGGTCGGTTTGATTTTGGCGAAAGGCATCTCGTCCAAAGATGTCGCCATGTTGCCTAAAATCGGACCGAAATTGGCGCTGCTCATCGCCTGTTGGGAGCATCGCTGATGCGACACGAGCAATGGCTGCGGGAACTGGGTTGGAACCCCGCTGACGGGTATCGCATTTGTGATGAGATTCCCTCCGAACGCGTGGTGCCGATTATATTGACGAAAGAAGCACTTGCAAAACTCGTCGGCACGCTCATTGCCGGCGAGTTTCGCGCATATCGCGATGGCATGTGGAAAAAATATATTGACGCGCCGCTGCCGGCGGACAGTGAAGCGGTAATATTGGCGCCGCGCGCGGCCGTTGCCGCGGAAGTGCTCACGCTCTACCGCATCATGAAAACATTGCGCAGCGAAACGGGTTGCCCTTGGGATCGCAAGCAAACGCACGCCAGCCTGCGCCGTTACCTGATCGAGGAAACGCATGAAGTATTGGACGCGATTGATCGGCAAGATATGAAACTCTTGCAAGAGGAGCTGGGCGACGTTTTGTTGCAGGTCGTTTTTCACAGCGAGCTGGCAGCGGAACGCGGAGAATTTAATTTCGCCGACGTCGCGCGTGGCATCGCGCATAAAATGACGGTTCGTCATCCGCATGTTTTTGGCGATGCGGACGGCCGAAAAGCCGATTTTTCCGATTTTGACTGGGAAAAACAGAAAAAAATTCAGAAAAAACGGCAAAATATCCTTGACGGCGTGCCTAAAGGCTTGCCAAGTCTTTTGTTAGCGTGTAAAATACAAGAGAAAACAGCACGTGTCGGCTTTGATTGGCCGTCGATTGGTCCCGCATTGGAAAAATTGACAGAAGAATGGCAGGAAGTCCGTGAAGCTCTTTCTGAAGAAAGCCCAACTCATTTAGAAGAAGAGTGCGGCGATGTCCTCTTTGCGACTGTCAATGTTCTTCGTCATCTGGGAGTAGAGCCCGAAACCGCATTGCGGCGGGCGAACGCCAAATATGCTGAACGCTTTCATTTCATCGAAGAGCGGCTCCGTAGGATGAACAAATCTTGGGACACAACGACTCCGGAAGAGTTGAATGCGTACTGGAATGACGCCAAAGCGCAATTGGCGCGGCGTGGCGTAACGGGTTCACCGTTCGAGTGAGTTCGCAAAGCGGACTCTAATCAAGAGGAGGGTTCATAATGAACAAAACAGAATTGATTGCTAATGTTGCAGAGATGTCCGAGATTACGAAAAAGGACGCCGAAAAAGTCGTAAAAGCGATGTTTGAATGCATCAGCGAAACTTTGGCTAAAGGCGAAAAAGTTCAGATCATCGGTTTCGGTACATTCGAAGTTCGCGAACGTAAAGCTCGTGAAGGTCACAACCCGTCGAATCCGACGCAGAAAATTAAAATTCCGGCTTCCAAGAGCCCGGCTTTCAAAGCTGGTAAACAGCTCAAAGAACGCGTTAACGTAAAACCGGCTAAAAAAGCTCGCAGAAAATAAGATACGTTCATAAAATAACGTATGAAATAACTCCCCGACAATGCTCGGGGAGTTATTTAGTATATAAAGTCGGTCACTATATAAAAAATAATGATTAAGGTGTGAATAGATACGATTTACATTTGACACTCGGTTTTACCTGTGCTACTATATACACAAGTTCAGATTGATCTATAGGTGCCGAAAGGCCATAGAGGGAAGCCGGTGCGAATCCGGCACGGTCCCGCCACTGTAAAGCGGAGCGAGTTCCAAAAGCCACTGGGAAACCGGGAAGGCGGAGCAAGCGATGATGCGAAGTCAGGAGACCTGCCTATGGGAAGTTTCCATTTGACCTACGAGCGATAGGGAAGGAGAATACGAGCGATACGCCGTGCCTCTTTGCCCGCGCAAAGAGCTTTTTAATTGCATATTTCCGTATGGATGCCGAAAGGCCATAGAGGGAAGCCGGTGCAAATTCGGCACGGTCCCGCCACTGTGAAGCGGAGCAAGTTCCAAAAGCCACTGGGAAACCGGGAAGGCGGAGCAAGCGATGATGCGAAGTCAGGAGACCTGTTCATATGCAGAACCCGTCAGACTCACGAGCGATGAGAAGGGGAGATTTGTTCTCTTCGCGTTGTGAGAGAACATTTTTTTCTTGGTAACTTGCTCTTAGGGGCAGTTATATAAAAGGATCTCAGGATCCGGTAACAAGATATATTGGCCTATGTTTTGTTACATCCATCTCCTTGTGAAGAGGATACTGACAAGGAACAGTATTCTCTTCCCTCCTTTGTTAATCATGTCATGTGTATAATGATGATTCATCCCCCCACCCGGCAGAGAAAACTCTGCCTCTTTTTTTGTCATCTTATAGAGAAGTAAAAGAGATGCTTTTATTGCTATGTGATACAAAAGCAAATGCGGAAGATACGCACGGGGATTGAATAGCTCGATAACGCCAAATATTGACGGATGATGAACTCGTAGTATACAATAATCGCATACCCTTTGAGCGCGGTTTATTTCCGCGGAACGCTTGCGAGAGTGGCGGAATGGCAGACGCACCAGATTTAGGATCTGGCGCCTTCGGGCGTGGGGGTTCAAGTCCCTTCTCTCGCACCATCTTTTTATATAGGTTTCCGTAGGTTTTCACAAGCGTTCAAAATAGGTATAATCGCCGTAACAATAGTGTTTGCGGCGTTTTTTTTATTTCCGTTGTTTTTCGTAAGTTTGCACGAGCTTGCCCTTTTTTTGCCCTTTTTGTTTTTCACTGATTTTTATCCGTTTTTGCAGGTCAAAACATGAGAAAGCTTTTAGGTACGGCGTTTTTGCCGACAAAAAAAGAGGCAGCAGATGCTGCCTCTTTTTATTTATTGCGGTTTGACCAAGACGCCGAACGGCGTTTCTTTATAGAGGGTGGTGTCCAGCACTTCGGTCGCGTAGCGATCATAATCAAAATGTTTGTACACATACTCCAGGGTTTCTTTGTCGGCGGGATCTTTCACCAAGGATGTTTTTGGCATTTCCTGTAAAATATTGTACGCGGCGCCGTCTAAAGTGCTTTTGTAGAAGAAATCGAAAAGACAGGTGACCATTATGTCATCCGCTTCGGCGGGGCCATATCCTCATCTGGATAGACGTGCAGGTAGGCCAGCTATTCGGCGAGCAGGCGGTCATCGGTGAGGAGCGCTTCCGACAAGTGATCCCTATGCGTTTCACGGTAGGCGGCAAGCTCTTTCGTCAGGGGGGCTTCGTCGACGGTGAGGTCGTGTTCGGGAACAGTGTCTTGTAAATACTTGCGAGCGAGTTCGGTCAGATTGTTTTGGTTCATGGCGGCCTCCCTTACGAGAATAAGTAATGATGTAAAAACAGCGCGAATAATATTGGATATTTCCATACGTGTATTATAACAGCATTTCTCCACATTTCATGCGGTAAGGTTGTCTGCGTAAGGCGCGCGATATCTTATTATCATACCGGCCGACGGGAGCGCATGTATACATTACACATAGCGCTGACGGTTGTGTTTTGGGGGCAGATTCTTTACAATAGACGTAATGACTTAGAGGAGGGAACGATATGACGCAACAGCAGGAGACGATTCGTAAATTTAAAAGCGTACTGGTCGCCAATCGCGGTGAAATTGCGATTCGTGTCTTTCGCGCATGTAATGAGCTGGGGATTCGCACGGTCGCGATCTACTCGAAAGAGGACTCGCTTTCCCTGCATCGCAATCGCGCCG
>USPU01000039.1 GCA_900556745.1 uncultured Veillonellaceae bacterium | reverse complement strand
CGATTTCATAATCGATTCCCGCCGGTACATGATCTTTCGCCGCCGCCAAAATCCGACGTCCGAATTCCCGCTGATAATCCGTTGTTTCTTTCAATTTGACTTCCGTATCCGGCTTGTAGTCGACACGCTCATCCGCTTCCTTGCGATTGCGCGGCGGTTCAAACCAAGCCGTTGTGAAGTGCTGGATATCCATAATATGAGTAAGAATCAACCGGCTACCGAATTTTTCCGCCAAGGCCACTGCGGCCTCCAATGCAAACCGGGCGTGCTCCGAACCGTCCAGTGCCACCAGAATCGTCTGACATCTCATTGCTATCCCTCCTTCATATAAATTAATAACCTTTCTCCTTTCATCATATAGCGGTCCGAGTGGACCGTCAAGCCGATCAAGCGCGGGCATACATCGGCGCTTTGTGCAAAAATATCGTTTTTATTTTATCCGTATGTAAATTTTTTCTTTACTTTGACACAAACCCGTTCGGAAATTGACAATATCTCTTTATGCTTATGGCAAGAAACTAAAGGAGGAAGATCAGGAACATGATGAAACGCACTTTTTTATGGAGCGCGGTTGCGCTTAGTCTGCTCGCCGGCAGCGTTGCATTCGCCGCGCCGACACCCGCCATTGATCGTTATACCGTAGAACTGCCCGCTCACGAATATCTCACCGTGCCGGGTCAAACGAAACATGCCATCCCCCTCGGCTATGGTTCGGCATTGACCTACAAAGAAACGACTCGTGACGGCGCCATTGAATTCTACGGTGTCACGGATCGCGGCCCGAACTTGGACAGCGTCCAATATCGTGACGGCGATCAAAAGCGCAGCAGTAAAATTTTCCCCGTCCCCGATTACGCGCCGCGTATCGGTATCATTCGTGTCAAAGACGGGAAAGCGACGGTCGTTTCATCGTTTTCTTTGAAGAATAAACTAGGCCAAGATATCAGCGGTCGTCCGATACCGCAAGGCGCTCTTGGTAATACCGGCGAAATCGGCTTGGATCTTCAGTTCCGGCCGCTCGCCTATGACAAAAACGGTTTGGATCCGGAAGGACTTGCCGTCGATGCGCAAGGTCACTTCTGGCTGACCGATGAATACGGCCCGTTCCTCGTCGAATACGACAGACAAGGCCGCGAACTTCGCCGCCTTGCTCCGGGTCAAGGTTTACCGAAAATTTTACAGGAACGTCAACCCAACCGCGGCGCGGAAGGTTTGGCGATCACGCCCGCCGGTAAATTGATGGTGATGATGCAGAGCACGCTCAACGTCGGCGGCAAAACGAAAAACATCGCCAACTTTACCCGTCTCGTTCTTGTCGATCCGAAATCGGGCGACGTCAAAACATACGCTTACCCGATCACGCCCGGCTCTTATAAAAAGAACTCCGCGATGAAACTCGGCGACATCGCCGCCATCAATGATCACCAATTCCTGGTCATCGAGCAGGGCAAAGACGCGCAGGGAACGATGCAAAACCGCATCTACAAAATCGACATCGCGAAAGCGACCGATATTACCGATATGACTTCCGGTCAGGAAGCGTTGGAAGCGGATAAAGACGCGCTCGGCAAACTTTTCCAACCGGCGCAAAAAGAGCTTTTCCTTGACCTCCGTCAGCATGGCTGGACGGTGGAAAAAGCGGAAGGTATCGTGCTTTTACCGGATAAAAAGACGCTCGCGATTGCGAACGACAATGACTTCGGCATCGCCCTCAAAATCGAAGGCGCAACCGCCGGTCAAGATGATATTACGGAATATACTTACGATGCCGAACAACGAATTCTTCGCGGCGCCGACGGCACGCCGACCCGTATTCGGGCGACGATGACCGAAGGCCCTGACCCCTCGGTGTTGTGGCTGATCCACCTGCCGCAACCGCTTTGATATCCAGGCGCCCCCTTGAAAGCCCGGCCGCGCGGAATCAACACCGCGCGGCCGGATTGCTATGTACGCGCATGTACCTTTTTTCTCCTTTTCTAAAGAAAATACATCGCCATTGCCGTGTTTTCTTTAGGGGAATATTCGTGTGCGCTCACTCTGCAGTTTCGTGCGGTGACGCTTGTTGACATATTGCAGAATTTTCTCTATATTACGAGTATGAGAAGCTGCTATCGAGGTATCAGTTACGGCGGAGCGATGCTCCCCGGCTGGTTTAAGCCAGGTAGCGGCTTCTTTTTTCTTGCCTGCCATTTTTTCAAACCATATTTTCCCGTAAGTTTTTACCGCCTTGCATCGCCATTTTTATGCGCCCGAAAACGCGAGAATGCTCTGCGCACTTTCTTTCCATATTGTTTTTGCGCAATCAAAAAGCCCCTTCATATCGGGGCTTTTTATTTTTATCGGTTGCCGATCATGGACGCGAGAAACGCCTGCGTGCGTTCACTCCGCGGCGCGGTGAAAACTTGCTCGGGCGCTCCTTCTTCTTCCACTACGCCGTCAACCATAAATAAAACATGGTCGGCGACCGAACGGGCAAAGGCCATCTCGTGCGTCACGAGGATCATCGTGAGTTTTTCTTCCGCGAGCCGCTGAATGGTTTTTAAGACTTCGCCGGTAAGTTCCGGATCCAGCGCGGACGTCGGTTCATCAAAGAGCATGATTTGCGGCTCCATCGCTAAGGCGCGGGCGATGGCGACACGCTGCTTTTGCCCGCCGGAGAGTTGACTCGGATACACGTCTTTTTTCGTGTAAAGGCCGACGCGTTCGAGTTGCGCCTCCGCCATCGGCAAAATGTCCTGCTTTTTCATGCCCTTGACAATTTGCGGCGCGATCATAATGTTATCCAATACCGTCATATGCGGAAAAAGATTAAACTGCTGAAAGACCATGCCCATTTTGCCGCAGATTTTTTGAATTTCTTCCGGTTTGGCATACGCGCTGCCGGCTTCACTGTCGGTCGCGAGTGCTTTACCGTCGACCAGGATCGTGCCACGGTCAATGGTTTCCAAGTGGCACAGGCAACGCAAAAACGTGCTTTTACCGCTGCCTGACGGGCCGATGACCGAGGTCACGCCGCCGCGTTCGCGCAGCAACGTGCAACCGCGCAAGACTTCCGTCGTGCCGAATTTTTTATGGATATTTTTCATTTCAATAAAAGCCATACGTGCCTCCTATTCGTCGTACACAGCGAAATGTTTTTCCAGTCGCGTTAGAATTTTCGTCAGGAAGAACGTACAGATAAGGTAAATCACGCCCGCCACGAAAAACGCGGTCGTATCGAAATCGCGCTGCACGACGCTGCGCGTCAGCCGCATCAAATCGTCCATCGCGAGTACATAGACCAAGGACGTATCTTTCAAGAGAGTAATGGTTTCGTTACCGACCGGAGCGAGAACCCGTTTGACGACCTGCGGCAAAATGATGTAACGCATCGTTTGCGGGTATGTGAAACCGAGCACCTTGGCTCCTTCGTACTGGCCGCGGCTGATGTTTTGGATGCCGCCTCGAAAAATTTCCGCAAAGTACGCCGCATAGTTAGCGACGAACGCGATCAATGCCGCCGTAAAGTCACCGAACTGAATGGAAACGCCGGGAATGAGCGGCAGTCCGTAATAGATGAACAGGATCTGCAGCATCAGCGGCGTGCCGCGCATGACGTAAATATAGGCCGCTACGAGTTCGCGGACCGGTTTCCAGCTGCACACGCGGAAAATCGCCAGCAAAACGCCGAGCGGTAACGATAAGATGATCGTCAGGAAAAAAATTTCCGCCGTCACCTTTAAGCCCGACAACAACGTCGGTAAAATTGAAACAATGTAATCCATTTTCTATCCTCTCTCAGCAAACAGGCCGGTCATCCCGGCCTGTTTTTACTTGGTTATGCGGTTTCCCTCGCTCAGTTCATGACATCTTTACCGAACCATTTTTCGGAGATCTTCGCGCCCGTGCCGTCGGCTTTGATTTCACCGATCGCCCGATCAATCGCCTTTTTGAGTTCGGCGGAATCTTTACGCATGCCCACGCCGTATATTTCGGTCGCCAAGACCTTCGGCAATTCATAGAAAGTATCCGGTTTCTTCGTCATGTAGTAACGTCCGACAACGCCGTCCACCAACACCGCATCAATACGGCCGATTTCCAAATCCAGCAACGCGTCCGTATAAACCGCATACAGACGTAATTCTTTGAAGGAATTTTTCAAATCCGGCAATTTCGCCAGCGCGTCGATTCCCGTGCCGCCTTCCTGCGTGCCGACAATTTTACCCGCCAACGAATCCATATCCTTCAAATCCGCGCGGGATTTCAATGTAACGATAATCTGATCATTGTGCATGTAAGGTTCGGAGAAATCGATTTTTTCTTTACGTTGATCCGTAATCGTCAGCCCGTTCCAAAGAAGGTCAACGCGTTTGGCAGTAAGTTCCGCTTCCTTGCTCGCCCAATCAATCGGCTTGAATTCCATTTGTATGCCGGTCCGTTTACCGACTTCTTTCGCCAGTTCGATATCAAAGCCGGTCAATTCACCTTTTTCATTGCGGAATCCCATCGGCGGGAAATTGTCATCCAAGCCGACAACAACTTTCGTCGGTAATTTTGTGTCCGCTGCGGCCGGTTTCGCGTCATTACCGCAACCCGCCAGCACGCCGACTTCACCGAGACCGATTAATGCTGTGACCGTCATTTTTTTCCAGTTCATGAGAATACCTCCTATACGTGACTGTTCTGTCATAAATAATTTTCCATTTTATTTTTATATCATTTCTCGGGTCGCATGATGTCGCGCTCCACCCGTCATTTCCAACGCTCGCTCGAGCGCGACTACCGTGCCTGAAAAATAATTCAAGGCCATCCGCCATCGCATGTGACCACACTCCTTTACCTGATGATATGACTATAATACTTTACTTTGATAAAAAAGTAAAGAGATAAATTAATTTTTCTGAAATTTTTTGCATTTAAATTTTTTTGCACAAAAAAAGAATGCCGTACGGCATTCTTTTAATGGATCGTCGCGCCTGTCTGCGCAACAATGGCGAGAAAAACTACTGTTGTTAAAACAAAAAGTGAGATCACCACTTTGAGTCCCGTCCCGATCAGTTGCGCTATCGCGGCGCTGATCGCTACCGATTTCGCCGCCTGCTGATCTTGATGCTCATAGTAGACGGCCGCGTAGGTCGCGAGGAACACGCCGATGACGACACCGATCAGCGAACCGACAATCGGCAAAATGCCGCTGCCGATGATGCCGCCCAAAATACCGCCGCCCACGGCGATCATTTGCGTTTTCCAGCCGCGCCGCTTGCGACGCACGCCGATCATGCCCGCGAGAAATTCGATGACTTCCCCCAAGACGAGCGCGCCGACCAGCAAGGCGACCGCCGTCACGGAAAACAAACGAAAACCGTCCAGCAGACCGAAGCCCACCAGCACCAGCATCATGGCGTAATTGCCCGGCAACCCCGCCGCCGTCGCCGCGATGCAGCAAATCAGGAGAAAGACGAGGATAAATACCAGCATTGTGTTCACAGTTCGTCCCTCCCGTCACGCGCACTTATTTAGTCGCGCGCAACAATTCTTTATCGGCAATGTCCGTACGAAATTGCATGCCGTCAAATTCAATTTCCGAAAGCGCCTGATACGCCGCCTCTTTCGCTTCCGCCAACGAGGGGCGTACGGCGACGACGTTCAAGACTCGACCGCCGTCGGTAAAATACGCGTCATCGATATGACGCGTTCCCGCGTGAAAGACGAGCGCATCCCGAGCGACCGCCTCGGCAAGCCCCGTGATGCGATCACCGCGGTACGTTTTGCGCGGATACCCGAACGACGCCGCCACTACGCAAACCGCGTGCGCGTCCAACCAACGCAAACGCACCTGATCAATATGTCCCGTGCAAATTTTTTCCATGATATCCGCAAGATCACTGTCCAAAAGCGGCAACAATACCTGCGTTTCCGGATCGCCGAAACGGCAGTTAAATTCCACCACTTTCGGTCCGTCCGCCGTGATCATCAACCCCGCGTATAATACGCCGCGGAACGGTGATCCTTCCGCCACGAGAGCGGCCGCCGTCGGTTTCAAAATTTCGTACACCGCGTCCGTCACCACCGCGGCCGGCGCGAACGCGCCCATGCCGCCGGTATTCGGACCGCGATCATCGGTCAACAAACGTTTATGATCCTGCGCGGGAATCATGGGGATGACCGTTTCCCCGTCGACGAATGCCAAAAGGCTCGCTTCTTCGCCGACCATAAATTCTTCAATAATAATTTTTTCACCGGCGCTGCCGAACGCGTCGCCGGTCAGCATGGAGCGAATCGCCTCCACCGCGTCTTCATGCGTTTCCGCAATGACGACGCCTTTACCGGCCGCCAGACCGTCCGCTTTTATTACATACGGCGCCTGCATTTCATCCAAAAAGGCAATGGCTTTATCGGCATCGGTAAAACTGCCGTACGCCGCCGTCGGAATGTGGTAACGGGCAAAAAGATCTTTGGCGAACACCTTGGAACTTTCAATGCGCGCCGCCGCCTGCGTCGGGCCGAAAACGAGAATTTCCCGTTTTGTGAGCACATCGACGATACCGTCAGCCAACGGCCCTTCACTGCCGACCACGACGAGATCCGGCGCCTGCATCGTAATAATATCCGCCAGTTCCGCCGTACTGTTCCAATCCAACGGCAAATATTCCGCCACTTCATGCATGCCGTAACGACCGGGAACCGCCACGATTTCGCTGACGCGTTCACTTTGCGCAAGCTTCCAGGCGAGTGCGTGCTCGCGGCCGCCGTTACCTACCAAAACGATTTTCATACCACTGCTCCTTATATTTATGTTCGTATCAGCCGTGCCGGAAATGCCGCGTACCCGTGCAAACCATCGCGATACCGGCAGCATCTGCCGCCGCAATGGATTCCTGATCGCGAATGGATCCGCCCGGTTGAATGATCGCCGTGATGCCGGCTTGCGCCGCCGTTTCCACGGTATCACCGAACGGGAAAAACGCATCGGAAGCAAGCACCGCGCCTTTTGCCTTCGCGCCCGCCTGTTCCAAGGCGATCTTCGCCGCGCCGACACGGTTCATCTGTCCCGCGCCGATGCCGAGCGTCGCGTTCGCGTCGGTCACGACAATCGCATTCGATTTGACATGACGCACGACCGCCCAAGCGAGGCGCAGGGCCTGCATTTCTTCCGCCGTCGGTTGCCGCTTGGTGACGACCTGCCATGTCGCTTCGTCGTCTTGCCGATCATCGGCGTCCTGCAATAAAAGGCCGCCGGAGATGTGTTTCAGCTGCCAATCGCCTTCCTGCGGAGCGTCGGCTTCCAATAAGCGAATATTTTTCTTTTCCGACAATAAGGCCAACGCGTCGGGGCTGAACTTCGGCGCGATGACAACTTCAAAAAAGATCGGGCGCATTTTTTCCGCTGCCGCCAGATCCACTTCACGATTGCAGGCGACAATGCCGCCGTACGCGGAAACATCATCCGCGGCAAACGCCCGCACAAACGCGTCGGCCATATCTTCGCCGACGGCAAAACCGCACGGATTCGTATGTTTTATAATAGCACAACTCGGCGCGTCAAGGGAACACGCAAGCTGCCAAGCCGCTTCCGTGTCGACCAAGTTATTATAGGAAAGTTCTTTGCCGTGAAGCTGTTTGGCATTGGCTACGCCGCCTTTGCTGTCGGGCGCCCGATAAAACGCCGCCTGCTGATGCGGATTTTCGCCGTAACGCAGATCCATGACCTTTTCCATATGCAGCTCAAATTGCTCCGGAAACACAGATTCCGACGCTTTTGTCTGCGTCGCGACTATTTTCTCGTCCGGCGACTGCGCCGCCAAATAGTGCGCGATTTTCGCATCGTACGCGGCGGTATGCGCAAATGCGGCCTGCGCCAATCCGAACCGATAATGATCGTTGACCGTACCTTCACCGACATGTTGCGCCAGATCTTCGTACTGCGCGGGGCTGGTGACGACGAGCACATCGCGCCAGTTTTTCGCGGCCGCGCGGATCATCGACGGCCCGCCGATATCAATCTGCTCAATCGCGTCCGCCAACGTCACGCCGGGTTTGGCGATCGTTTCCGCAAACGGATACAAATTGACGACGACAATGTCGATCGGCGCAATGCCGTGTTGCGCCAGCGCCTCCATATGATCGGGATGATCGCGTCGCGCCAGGATGCCGCCA
>USPU01000038.1 GCA_900556745.1 uncultured Veillonellaceae bacterium | reverse complement strand
CGCGTACTTTTGGCGCTTGTCGACAAAGGCGCGATGCGCGACGACGCGTACCGCTGGGTACAGCGCAACGCGATGAAACGTTGGCTGGAAGGGGAAGATTTCCTCGAAAATCTGTTGAAAGATAAAGATATCCGTCGCTATTTAAATGAAGATGAAATTCGCGCCCGTTTCGATCCGCACGCCATGCTGACCCACGTGGACGAGGTCTTCGCACGCTTCGGCTTATAAGAGAAAGGATGTAACCTAATGACTACAGCAATGGTCATCGGCACTCAATGGGGTGACGAAGGAAAAGGTAAAATCGTCGACTACTTGGCGGCTCGCGCCGATGTCGTCGTACGTTCGCAAGGCGGCAATAACGCCGGCCACACGGTCGTCGTCGACGGCCAAGCGTTTGCATTGCGTTTACTGCCGAGCGGTATTATGTACCCGGGCAAAGCATGCGTCATCGGCACCGGCGTCGTTATCGACCCGAAAGGTCTGATCGCCGAACTCGATTCGATTATTGAAAAAGGAATCGACGTTTCCGCGCTCGAAATTTCCGATCGCGCCCACGTGGTTTTCCCGTACCACAATCGCATTGACGAAGCGGAAGAACGGCTCAAAGGCGAGAAGAAAATCGGCACGACGAAAAACGGTATCGGCCCCTGCTACGCCGATAAAGTCAACCGCATCGGCATCCGCATTGCCGATCTCATGGATCGCGATGTGTTCGCGGAAAAATTGCGTTGGAATTTGGCATCGAAAAACCGCCTGTTCCGCGATTTCTACCATGTCGAAGAATTTGATTTCGATACGATGTTTGAAGAATATTGCGGATATGCCGACCGTTTGCGCCCCTACGTGCGCGACACGAACTACAGCGTGCATGATTACATCGGCGAAGGCAAAAGCGTGCTCTTTGAAGGCGCGCAGGCGACCATGCTCGACCTCGACCACGGCACCTATCCCTTCGTCACGAGCTCGCACCCGATCGCGGGCGGCGCTTGCATCGGCGCCGGCATCGGTCCGCACCGCATGGAAAATATTTTTGGCGTGGTGAAAGCGTACAGCACGCGCGTCGGCGCGGGTCCCTTCCCAACCGAACTCACCGACGCCACCGGCGATCATTTACGCGAACGCGCGCATGAATACGGCACCGTCACCGGTCGCCCCCGTCGCTGCGGCTGGCTCGACGCGGTCGGCGTGCGTTACGCCGCGATGCTGAACAGCTTGGATTACCTCGCGATCACGCGTTTGGATATCCTCGACGAACTCGAAACGATTAAAATCGGTAAGGCGTACCGCGATTCGAACGGTAACGAAGTCGCGCAGTATCCCGCCGACCTCAACCGCCTCGAAACGCTCGAGCCGGTCTATGAGGAAATGCCCGGCTGGCAGGAAGATATCACCGGCGTACGCAAGTACGAAGACTTGCCGGAAAATTGCAAGAAATATTTGGCGAAAATTTCCGAGCTCACCGGCGTAAAACTCGGCATCATTTCCGTCGGTCCGGATCGTGAACAGACGATTGACCTCGTCAACGTACTGTAAGCAAAAAAAGAACGCGCAAGCGCGTTCTTTTTTTGTGCCCGTTTTTCATCCTCGACAGGAGCGTATCTTTATGCTCTATAAAAACAGTCCTGCGCCGACGAAAAACACACCGCGGCATCATTCCTATCCGCTCCAACACCGCTTGGGCCGATCTGAAACCATTTCTTGCGCTTATCCCCCGGCATGCTCATCGTCAAACATCTCTTAATTTCGTACACGCAAGCATTTTTTCTCGCGCTCAAAAAAGTATATTGTATACAAAGTACGAATGATCAATAAGTTTATTTATCTTTTGTTCTGCTTCAATTTTCATAAAGATCCCTAAACACAAGCAAAATATACTTTATCTCTAAAACATTTTCTGAATATGATTTTAGATTGTTCGACCCGTTCTAAATTATGTATACAGTATTTTTCAGTATATGCTATTGTTATTCATTCCTCCGCTTTCTATAATGATACTTGTAAGAAATGATAGAAAAGGGGAGAAGGACATGAAAAACTTAGGTTTATCGGTGCGCATTTTCATCGCGCTCATTTTGGGGGTTACCGTCGGTCTCATGTTGCAGGGTAGTCCCGCCATCGCGACCGCTTGGATTAAACCGCTCGGAACATTATTCCTGAACTGTATTAAGTTGATTATTGTTCCGCTCGTATTCGCCTCTTTGATCGTCGGCGTGTGCGGTTTGGGTGACATTAAACGACTCGGCGCGATCGGCGGCAAAGCATTTGGTTTTTACATGCTGACGACAGGTTTCGCCGTCACGCTCGGCCTGGTGCTCGCCAATGTGCTGAGCGTCGGCGCAGGCTTCGTGCTGCCGGCCGGCGAACTCAGCGTGAAAGTGAAGGAAGCGCCTTCGATCGCGTCGGTATTGCTCGGCATTATTCCGACGAATCCGATCAAAGCGCTCGCGGAAGGCAATATGCTGCAGATTATCTTCTTCGCGCTGCTCTTCGGTTGCGGCATCCTCGCCGTCGGCCAAAAAGCGCAGGTCGTGGAGCGTTTCTTCACCGGCCTCGCCGAAGTCATGTACAAAGTCACCGCGTGGATCATGCGACTCGCGCCGATCGGCGTGTTCGGTCTGATCGTGCCGGTTGTCGCGGCAAGCGGTGCGGCGGTCCTGTTACCGTTGATGAAATTGATCGGCGTGGCGGCGTTGGCGAGTCTCATTCATGTGGCCGTTATTTACGGCGGTTTGGTGCGAATGCTGGGCAAACTGAGCCCGCTGACATTTTTCCGCGCCATTTTCCCGGCCATGGCGGTGGCCTTTACGACTTCGAGTTCCTCGGGCACATTACCGGTGTCCATGCAATGCTGCGAAGAAAACTTGAACATCGATAAATCCATTACCAGCTTCGTATTGCCCTTGGGCGCGACCATCAACATGGACGGCACGGCGATTTATCAGGGCGTTTGCGCGATCTTCATCGCGCAGGTTTACGGCATCAACCTCGATATCGCTCACCAATTAATGATTATTCTGACGGCCACGCTCGCTTCCATCGGTACCGCGGGTGTTCCGGGCGCCGGCATGATCATGCTCATGCTGGTCTTGCAAACCACCGGTTTGCCGTTGGAAGGCATCGCGCTTGTCGCCGGCGTCGATCGCATTTTGGACATGATCCGCACCTGTTTGAACGTCACGGGCGATATGACCTGCGCCGCCATTGTCAATCAATGGGAAGGCAAAAATATCGCGCAGGAAAAAACGGAAAGTAAAACGAGCGTCAATGAAGAAGCTGTCGCATTATAAATAGGCCCCTTTTTCAAAGGAGAGCCCGCGGGCTCTCCTTTTGATTTCGCAAAAATAAATCCTTTCAACACTATATCGAAGATTTTGACAACATCGTCAAAATCGGGTAAAGTAGTATAAAGAATATTTTCAATATAAAATCATGCGATTGGAATTTGCGATTTTTATCGGTGACGCGCCGAACAAAGGCAATGCGCTCCCGTAAACGCTTCGGACCGAAACCCGTGAAGTGAATCGCAAGCGCCGGAAAGATCTGCCGCATCGGTTGCGCCGACTTGCGCACGCATGCTCGGAACGCGTCGCTGCAGATCATCCCCGCGACCGATACAGAAAGGAAATTTGACATGGAGCTCACTTACAAAACCTACGCCGATATTTTCAAAGCATTGAGCGACGAAACGCGTCTGCGCATTGTCGATATGCTTTCCTGTTCCGAACTCTCCGCCTGCGATATTCTGCAGAGTTTTTCGCTCTCGCAGTCGACACTGAGTTACCACATGAAAATTCTTGTCGAAGCGAGGATTGTCAAATCCCGTCGCGAAGGTTTATGGACTCGCTATTCAATCAATGAAGAGCGTTTTGAAGAATTGTTGCGCTTCTTGCCGCAACTTTTCCGCGAAAAAGACAAATGTATATGCCAGCAGATTAAGTATTGCAAAGAGGACGCGCAAGTTTGTGATTTCGAATAAAAACCGCCGCACGGCGGTTTTTTTGTGCGTATTTGGCGAATATTCAAAAGCGTAGCGCGTTATTGCAAATTCATATGCGTAAACAGCAAGAAATGCATCCTTATCCCCAAAAATTTATAGCCGTTTGTATTCTTTATCATGCTATAATAATGCCAATATATAAGCTTTGTGAATATAAGCTTAGTAAGGGTTGTGAGGGGTGATGTTGTGAATATTGTATTGGCACTTTTGGTAACCGTCTGGGTGGCCTACTTCATTGTGAAGCGCTATAAACCGCAGACCATTTTATTCATCGGCGGCATGTTCCTGATGCTCGTGTCCGTCATTGCAGGGTACGGGGAAATCTTCCCGGGCGGCAAAGGCAGCACCGGTTCTTTGCTTTTCGATCTCTTTGAATTTATTCGTTCGGTGCTTTCCTCGCGCGCCGGTAAACTCGGCTTGAACATTATGGCCGTCGCCGGTTTCGCCCGCTACATGGATCACATCGGCGCGAGCCGCGCGCTCGTCAACTTGACGATCCAGCCGCTCTTGCGCTTAAAATCGCCGTACCTCGTTTTGTCCGCCTGCTGGGCGCTCGGTATGGTATTAGGTCTGGCTATTAACAGCGCGTCGGGCTTGGCGATGCTCTTGATGGTAACGATGTTCCCGATCCTGGTAGCGCTCGGCGTCAGCCGCCTTTCGGCTGCGGCCGCGATCGCGACCACGCTTTGCCTCGACTGGAGCCCGAGTGACACCGGTACGATTTTGGCGGCGGAACTCTCCGGTATCGATCCGGTAATATACTGGCATGATTACCAGGTGCCGGTAGCGCTCTGCATCTTCCCCGTCGTCGCGATCTTGCATTATTTTACCCAAAAACACATGGATAAACGCGACGGCCACGTAGTCCAACCGATGCGTAAAGACGATGTCGAAGTGTCGACCGATAACGTCAACTTGGACAATGCACATCCGCCGCTGATTTACGCGATTCTGCCGATCGTTCCTTTGGCTTTGATTTTAGTCTTCAGCCCATTGATGATCCCCGACATTAAAATGGACATCATCAAGGCGATGCTCATCGGTACCGCCATCGGCATGCTGGCGCAGTATATCCGCAGCCGCAACGGCAAGCAAGTGGCCGAAGAGCTGCAGATTTTCTTTGACGGCATGGGGCGTCAGATGGCCAACGTCGTCACGTTGATCGTCGCCGGTGAAACATTCGCCCGCGGTCTCATGGTCAGCGGCACGATCGACGCGCTGATCTCCGGCACGCAAAGCAGTGGTTTCGGCGCGATCGCGCTTTCGCTCGTCATGATCATCATCATCGGCGTGTGCGCCGTCGTTATGGGTTCGGGCAACGCTCCGTTCTTCGCGTTCGCCAACCTCGTTCCGGATATCGCCGCCAAGAGCGGTATCGCCGCGGTAACGATGATCTTACCGATGCACTTCATCGCTAGTTCCGCTCGCGCGATTTCGCCGATTACGGCCGTTATCATCGTCGTCAGCGGCATGGCGAACATTTCGTCGTTCGATCTTGTCAAACGTACCGCAATCCCGATGATCGGTTCTTGTATCACACTCGTGCTCGCGAACTTCTTGTTGTTCTAAAACTAAAAGCACCGCAGTAGTGGTGCTTTTTTATTGAACGTAGTACGTTCTCTCGGGAACCGATGCGCATCACTTTCCCACCGGCTTGCTCAAGTTCAAAACGCAAATAAAGTGGCCATTTTACTCTGCTTCCTACTCGCCGCTAAAGTTTATCACGCCATAAAAAAATACGCGCTTAAGCGCGTATTTTTTATTTCTGTCAGCGGCGAAGGCGCATGATCGGCGCGTAAATTAACGCCAGCACTATCAAATTGATGATCGCGTCCGGAGGAATCACCGTCGCGTTATACGTGATCGAGTACCACCATGGGTTCATGCCCGCCGGCGCATACGATCCGAACACGATCGCGCCGGACAGCACGCTCATCACATAACGACCGAACATCGCGAGCGCCGACCAAACCAACGCGCTGACGCGATTATGCTCTTTCGCGTAGCCCGCTAGACCAAGCGCGGCGTAAGCAAGCAGGTAATCCAAAATAATGCTCAGCGGATGCAGCGAATACTTCGCCCCCAACAGAAAATGCAACAACCCGTACGTCAATCCGCCCAGCATGCCGACTTTCGATCCGCGCCGCAGCGCCAATAATAAAAGCGGTACCATATGCGCCGCGTGAATCGATCCGCCTTGCGGCATGCGCCAAAAGACGATCATCCCCAAGAGCAAACTCAACGCGATGCAAAGACCGCTTTCCGTTACTACACGTGTCGATAATTTCATGTTTCTCTCCCTTCTTCGCGGCAACGCCCGCCGCTCCGACGGGTGTGCTCCCTACGCAGGTCTTAACCTACAGGTTCAAAGGGTCGGACCTCGTCCTCTCAACCGCGTACGCAGTTCCCCCGCACCATTAGAATCAGTATACCGAGCGGACCCGCGCTTGTCAAAAAACGTGCGCCGCAAGCCCCTGACGTGACGCCAATTCGCATGAATTCTCAAAAAATGTTATAATATTATTACACTTTGTATGTATTTATGCATACTTCGGACCGGTTTACATACTTATTTGATGATTGTCAGCTACGAAAGGAAGTGGTCGTATTGATTGAATTTGACCATATTACGAAACGTTACAAAGGAACCGAAGTATTACGCGATGTCACTCTCACCATTCCCGCGGGGGAAACGGTTTGCCTGATCGGTGAATCCGGCAGCGGTAAGACGACGCTGTTGAAAATGATCAACCGGCTCATTCAGCCGTCATCGGGAGAAATTCGTATTGACGGCGAAAATATCGCGAAAAAAGATGTACTCGCGTTGCGGCGCAACATCGGCTACGTCATTCAGCAAACGGGACTGTTCCCGCATATGACGATTGCCGAAAACATCGAAGTCATTCCGCGCGCGCTGAAAATGCCGGTCGAGCAGATCAAAGACCGTACGGCGCACCTGTTGGATATGGTGGGCTTAGACGCGGAACATTTTCTGCAGCGGTATCCGTCGGAACTGTCCGGCGGTCAGCAACAACGCATCGGCGTCGCCCGCGCCTTCGCCTGCGATCCGAATATAATTTTAATGGACGAGCCTTTTTCCGCGTTGGATCCGCTCACGCGCACGGCGTTGCAGGACGAAGTCAGCTCGTTGCAAAACAAATTGCATAAAACGATCGTATTCGTCACGCATGATATGGACGAAGCGATCCGTCTGGGCGATCGCATTTGCATTATCGACAAAGGCGTGATCGCGCAGTATGACACGCCGGAAAATATTTTGAAAAATCCGGCCAATCAGTTCGTCGCCGATTTCATCGGCAAAAACAGAATCTGGAATTCGCCGGAACTGATCCGCGCGGAAGACATCATGGTGACCAGCGCGCATACCTGCGGGCCGGATCTGACCGCGTTCCGCGCGCTGGAGCGCATGCGTCGGGCGCACGTCAATGGCCTTTTGGTTATCGATTTGCGCACGCGCGAGCTGCTGGGCTCGGTCTTCGCGCAGAAGTTGCGCGCCTTGGATGATCTGCAAACACCGGTCGCCGACGTGATGGAAACGCATGTGGAAACTGTCGCGCCATCGGATACTCTGGTCGACACCTTGACGAAAATCAACGCGCACGACCTCTATTATATTCCGGTCGTCGACGAAAAACATTCACTGCTCGGTCTGATTACGCAGTCGAGTCTTGTCACGACGCTTTCCCAGCAGTATATCGAAGATGAGGAGGTGCAGGCATGAGCGGTTTTACCTCCTATGTCACCTCCAATTGGCCCTACATTCTTTCTCTTTTGTGGGAGCATATCGAATTAACCGCCATCGCGGTCGCGATCTCGGTCCTCGTGGGCGTGCCGCTCGGAATTTTGATCTCGTACCAACGCAAACTGCAGTCGCCGGTATTACAGTCGGCGAACATCATGCAGGCGATCCCGAGCATGGCGCTGTTGGGCTTCGCGATTCCGTTTTTCGGGATCGGTCGTCTGCCGGCGATTATCGTCGTTATTTTATACTCACTGTTACCGATTATTAAAAACACGTATACGGGCATTTCGCAAATCAGTCCGGAGATGCGTGAAGCGGCGATCGGCATCGGTCTTTCGCGCTGGCAGGTATTACGCAAAGTCGAATTGCCGCAGGCTTTGCCGGTCATCATGGCGGGCGTGCGCATCAGTTCGGTC
>USPU01000037.1 GCA_900556745.1 uncultured Veillonellaceae bacterium | reverse complement strand
TGTATGAACAGGGCGCCTACATTGCCGCCAACTTGGACGGCGGCTCGAGCTCTACACTTTATTTGAATGGCAAAGTCGTGAATAAGCCGGCCGATCTTTTGGGCGAACGGATGATTCCGACCGCGTTTATTGTGAAATGAGGAATGTTGTGAAATCCCATCGTACCACCTGGCTTGTCGCATTTGCCGCGGGCATTTTGCTGCAGGGAGCGGCCTATCTTTATTTGGACCAATACCTGTTCGCGCCGGACTCCGGCTTTTACGTCAGCGGCATGTCCGAAGAACAGCAGCAGCCGGATTCGGATCGGTTCGGACAAGTGAAAGGCAGCGGCTCCCGGTACTATTCGCATGATCGTCGCTACATGGCGATGGTCACGCCGACATCGGTGACCGTCTATGATGCGCAGGATAAACAAAATACTCAGGTGATTGATCTGAAAAAGCGCGAGGTATCCTTCTTTGAATGGCTGCAGGATCGCAACCTGATCTTAATGGCGCTTTATGATCCGGAGGCTTCCGGCACCGATGACATTATCATCGCGCAGTACAATCCGGAAACGCCCGATCATGAGCTGGACACGCCGATTGAAAATGTGCCGGCCGGATCGAAAGTCACGTCGATGGCGTACTCGACCGCTACCAATGCCGTGTACATGAAAATGAAGGTTGCCGATGAGCGGTACCGCATCTACCGCACGGACGCCAACTACGATACGCGCCGCATCTATGTACAAGCGGAAAATATCGGTCGCATCGGCGTGTTTTATGATGAAGACATATTCTTCTATGATGATGCCGATGAAGGTATCATGTACGCATTTAACGGCAGCGACAGTTCCTGGCGCACGATTTCCCCGCCGGGCTTTTATCGTCTGATCGGAGTCGACCAAAGCAAAGCGATTTATGCGGCGAAAGTGGATTCCAAAGGAAACGCCATTGAATTGGCGCGCGGGTACTTGGGCGTCGGCTTCACGACCATCGCCAAACTCACCGAACCGGTGCCGTTTTCGCAGGTCACCATCAACTATGTTCAACAGCGGGAAGGTGAAGGCATGACCGCCAACGATTCACCAACGAAGAAGAAGGAGTAGCATGGCGAAATATAAAATTCCGAAAGACAGAACCGACGCGGACATGTTGCGCGCCGCGGGCGTAAATGACAGACGGACACCGTCGACAAGATCATCCCAAACGCAGGCGGATACTCGCGCGACGACAAGTCAATCGACATCCGGCAACTCGTTTCATCGCGGCTTTCTGACACCCGAGCTCGAAGAGCGTCTGGGCAAATTATTGCTGGAAGTCAAGCTTGACTACTACAAGGATGAAATCGTCGATTTTTCGATCGAAGCGCGTCGTGACGGACGCAACATCGTGCTCGTCACCGCGCCGAAAAAGCATCAAAATCGAACATAATAAAATTTCCTTGAAGTTATGAAAAACTTTGTGTTTAACTTTTTTGCGACGGATGAAAGAGCCTGTTGCGGGCCTTTTTGGAAAAAATGCTATCAAGCCTTGGGGCATATGGTGAAGGACTGTTTACAAAAGGCGTAAAAAAAGTTCAATTTTTTGTAAAAAAGACTTGCAATTCCCTATTGCGTGCTTTATACTTTAGCTAACTTTTAGGAGAGTTCCTAAAGGCCATTGCACAACAATGATTTACGGTGGTAACGGAGCCTAGTGATAGGTACCATGGTTAGCAAAGAAAGGACATGCGCAATGGGAATTTTAGTTATGATGGCTCTGAATTACTTCGGTATTCAGTTCTGATCCGAGCAGGTCGCTACCGCGACCTCTTTTTTTGCCCAAACTCGTCTTTTAATCCGGTACGGGAGACCGGAAAGGACAGCGGCGGCAATGCAGAATAAATCGTTTTGGATGACTTCTCCCGCCGGGAGAAGTTTTTTGTTTTAGGATATGATGGAGGCAGGATGAGCAGATCGCGTTTGATTACCGCTTTAGACGTGAAGTCGCCGGCGGAGATGAAGACACTTGTCGATACGTTGGGCGAGTCGGTATCTTTTTATAAAGTCGGGATGGAACTTTTCTACAGTGCGGGAACCTTGCCTCTGGATTACTTAAAAACGCATAAAAAGCATGTATTTTTGGATTTAAAACTACATGATATACCGAATACTGTCGCGCAAGCGGTGGCGGCGTTAACGCGCTTAGGAGCGGATTTACTGAGCGTGCATACGCAGGGCGGCCGTGAAATGATGCAGGCGGCGGCGCGTTCTGCTCAAACAACGGCGGCGGAACTCGGTATCGAACGCCCGCGTCTGGTGGGCATTACGGCCTTGACGAGTTTTTCCGAAACCGGGTGGGAAGAAATCGGCGGCACAGTACCGATTGTTACGCATGTGGAAAAACTCGCGTTATTGGCGAAAGAATCGGGACTCGACGGCGTCGTTTGCTCGCCGCAGGAAGCGGCCCGTTTACGCGCTTTACTCGGACCGGATTTTCTGTTGGTGACACCGGGCGTTCGTCCCGCGTTTGCGTCGCCGGATGATCAGGAACGCATTATGACACCGAAAGATGCGCTGACGGCCGGTTCTTCGTACCTGGTCATCGGCCGACCGATTACGAAAGCGGATGATCCCAAAGCGGCGGCGCAAGCGATTATTGCCGAGATGGAGGAAAGCAAATGAACGAACAGGAAGTACGTCAATTATTAGTGGAAACAAAAGCCATTTTGGAAGGGCATTTCTTACTGACATCGGGATTGCACAGCCCGCTGTATGTCGAAAAGTTTAACGTGCTGCAACAACCCAAGTATACGGAAGCGCTGTGCAAAGAACTCGCGGCGCGGTTTGCGGACCAAAAAGTAGATACCGTCTTGGGGCCGATGACGGGCGGTATTTTGCTCGCGCATGAAGTCGGTAAAGCGCTCGGCACGCGCGCGATTTTCACGGAACGCGAAAACGGCAAGATGACGTTGCGTCGCGGTTTCAAGATCTCGCCGGGGGAACGAGTATTGATTGTCGAAGATATTGTGACGACCGGAGGCTCAGTGCGCGAAGTCATTGACGTGGTCAAGGCGGCGAACGCGGACATTGTCGGCGTGGGTTTGCTGGTCGATCGGTCGGGCGGTCGCGCGGATTTCGGTGTGCCGAATGAAAAGGTCCAGGCACTTTTAAAACTTGACGTGCAGACGTACGCGCCGGAAGATTGCCCGCTTTGCCAAGAAGGAACACCGCTGACGGAACGCGGCAGCAAACATTTAAAAGCGTAACCGGTAAAAATTACTTTGCAAAAAAGCCTTTGCGATCGCAAGGGCTTTTTTATTGCGGCGTTTCGTTTTCACGGTTACAATGAAGGCAAAGAAGAGATCAACGAGCGTTAGCGCGAGGAAATGGAGCTTATTATGGCACAACAAAGAAAAAGACGTCGGCCCGATGGCAGAAGTCATCCGAAGGGATCGTTTACCCAGCGTCGTCGCGGGTTTTCCCTGTGGGGGATATTGCTGTTTATTGTCGTCGCTTGCGGAGCGTGGTGGTATTTCGGCATGCAGGACTCGAATCAGGTCGTCGGGGAAAAGGCGAAACCGTTGCCGCAAAAACCGAAAGTCACGCAAAGTATTGCCGATTATCGTCCGGCTATCGACAATTTGGCGGCACGTCTGGTGACAAAATTGGAAGCCGAAGGCGCGAAAGTGGAAGGGGAAACGCCGGTCAAAAAAGAAGTGAAATGGGAAGAAACCGGCGGTCGTATTCGCTGGTCGGCGCGCAACCTGATCGTCACGCCGAGCCGATCGCTGGATTTGCCGAAACTGATCGAAGCCTTGCCCGATACGGCAGGGAAAATAACGCTCAGCGCAGCGCACGAAGATACCTGGCATGAAGACTCCGTCGAACGGTATGACGTGACGTTGAAAGACCGTCCGAAACAGGACGAAATCACGATGATTATCGCGCATTTATATGTGTACCCGGTCAAAGAGACACAGGCCGCAGGAACAGCCAAACAGCCGGCCGACGCGCCGCCGAAAACGCCGAAAGTAACGCCGCGCGCCGGCGGAACGGCTAAACTCGCTATCCTGATTGACGATGCGGGCACGGATCTGGAGTCGCAGGCGGTATACGCTTCGATCGGGCGACCGTTTTCGCTGGCCGTGATGCCGAATATGGCGAATACGGGCGCGGCGGCATCGCAAGCGGCGGAGCAGGGTTTTGAAATCATGTTGCATCTGCCGATGGAGCCTGTTTCCGGCAGCGGTATGGAAGCGGGCACGCTGTTGACCACGATGTCGGTAACGGATATTGCCGACCGTACCAAAGCGGCGCTGGCGCAAGTACCGGGAGCGGTTGGAGTCAACAACCACCAAGGATCGAAGTTTACCGCAACGCGCGGCGCTATGTTACCCGTATTGCAAATTCTCAGAGATCGCGGTCTCTTTTATGTCGACAGCGCCACCTCGGCCGATTCGATCGGCAGTTCGTTGGCGGGTGAAATGGGGATCGCGACCCGCAGAAACGAATTATTTATCGATAATGACAGCAGCGTCGCGGCCATTTGTGAACGTTTGCGGCAAGCGGCCGCCATGGCGCAACGCGACGGATCGGCGCTGGTAATCGGACACTGCCGCCCGAATACGGCGGAAGCGGTGCGTCAAATGGTGCCGGAACTGGAAGCGCAAGGCATTGAATTGGTTTATGTTTCGCAATTGGTAGGGTAACGGATGGAATTGTTTTCCACGGATATTTTGCTTTTATTGGCATTAATCGCGGCGGGATTTATTTCCGCCTTCATTGACAGTGTGGTCGGCGGCGGCGGTTTGATTTCATTGCCGGCCATGTTGCTGACGGGTCTTCCGCCGACGGTGGCGCTCGGAACGAATAAACTGGCCGCGATCGCGGGAGTTTTAACCTCAAGCACCACGTTTTGGCGGCGGGGGATGGTCGAAAAAAAGCTGGTGGTATATTTATTACCGCTGGCTTTTCTAAGCTCAATGCTTGGTTCGTATGTCTTTATGCAAATCGCCTCGTTCGCCTTTGAGCCGGTAATTATCGGCGCCTTGGTGATCGTCGCGCTGGTCGTTCTTTTCAAAAAGGACTGGGGCGGCCAATCTACGTATCGCGGACGAAGTCGTAATGTTTGGCTGGCGGCGACGCTCGCCGCGGCGGGCTGCGCTTTTTATGACGGTTTTATCGGCCCCGGCACCGGATCTTTCATGATGATGGCGTTTGTCGCCATGGGTTTTGATTTTGTACGGGCGGCGGGCAACAGTCGTTGCCTGAATGCGGCCAGCAATTGCGGCAGTTTAGTGTTCTTCCTGTTTTTGGGGCAGGTGCATTTCGGTTACGGTTTGGCGATGGCGTTGGGCATGGTGGCCGGCGGGTACGCCGGCGCGCGCACGGCAATGGTGCGCGGCAACGGTTTTGTGCGGCTGTTGTTTCTGCTGATTGTCGGCGCGTTGATCATCAAGCTCGCATGGGGGTACTGGGGCGCATGAAGCAAAGTGTTGTGATTACCGGAGGGACTTCGGGGATCGGTCTTGCCACGGCGAAAATTTTAGCCGCATCGGGTTTCCGTCCTCTTTTAGTGGGGCGCGATCCCGAACGCGGCGCGGCCGCCTTGACAACCGTTCCCGCGGCCCGATTCTTGCAGGGAGATGTGGCCGATCCGAACGGGGCGGAAGCCATTTTTGCGCAGGCGGCGCAGTACGGCCCGATCGTCGGACTGGTCACCGGCGCCGGTATCTATCATGAAGCGCTTTTAAGTGAGGAAACGGAAGCCGCGTTGGCGGAACTTTTTGCCACGAATGTCTACGGCACGATTCGTTGCTGCCGCGCGGCGATTCCCTACTTACGTGAGACGCGCGGCGCGGTCGTTACGGTAGCCTCTGACGCCGCGGTCAACGGGAATGTGGCCGCCTCCCTCTATGCGGCCACTAAGGGAGCGGTGCTCGCTTTTACGCGTTCATGGAGTCTCGAAATGGCGGTTTACGGAGTGCGGGTGAATGCGGTTTTGCCCGGTGATACCGAGACGCCGTTGACCCAAGCGCAATGGCAAACGCCGGCGGACCGCGAAGAGATGGCGGCGCATTATCCTTTACAGCGGATCGCGACAGCGGACGAAGTGGCGGAAGTGATCGCTTTTTTACTGTCGCCGCGCGCGTCCTTCATCACCGGCGCGGGGATTCCCGTTGATGGCGGCCTCACCGCATGGTAAGGCGGCGCCGATGATCGATCGTTGCCATGTGAAAAAAACAAGATCCCAGGGAGCGTAAACATGTCCGATCGATTGATTAGCATCGCATTAAAGTCTGTTTTTCACATTGCTTTCGGGGTCAGTTAGCGGCAATTGTGGTACAATAAAGACAGAAGAGTTATTTTTGCGAAGGGGTGAATCATATGTCAAAAGACAAACGAAAAATTAAGAATCCGGAGCATGAAGACATTCGTCCGACGGCGGAAGCGCAAGAAGACGTGGAAAAATTAGGTGCGCATGTCCCGGCACCGCAAGTGGAAACGACACTGGCGGCGCCGGAAGTGCCGGCCGCTTATGATGAACGCGACCTGGAAGCGGAAAATTTAATCCGCTGGGGCGCCGCGCGCGCGGGTGTCATTTCGATGACGCCGTTTTTGGGCGGAATTGCTTTGATGGCCAATGAAGTATATATGATCAGCCGGTTGGCGAAAGTGTACGATGTCAAACTTTCGGATCGTACCATTATGAGTTTCCTCGGTGCGTTCGGCGCACGTGTCGTCGGTTCGATCGCCGCGATGCTGATCCCGATTCCGGGCGTCGGTTTACCGGTTGCCGTTTCCGTTACCTATGGTGTCGGTCGTGTGGCGCAGTCGTGGATTAAAGACGGCTTGCCGCTCGATATTAAGCCGTATGTGGAGAAGTTTGAAGACCTGAAACAGGAAGGTCAGGAAAAAGTCGAAGAAATTGCCAACAATGTAAAAAAAGATGAGCCGTTGGGCGACGAAACGCAGGACTTTATGGAAGACTACGCCGGTCAGGCTAAAGTACATAAATTCTTGGGTACGGCCGACAAAGCGCTGACGGAATTGCTGTTGACTTTCGGTGTATCGCAGGCGCAGATCGACGATAAAAAAGCGTTGGCGAAAGGTATTTTTGAAGTCACGAAAGACACGGCGGAAGAACTGGCGGTCGAAGTCAAAGAACGCGTTAATGAAGCCAGCGCCGATGCCAAATTGCGTGCGGAATTACTGAAAGACCGAGCCCAACAAAAAGCGGATGAAGTGAAAGAAAAATCTGTGGATTGGCAGGCGAAAGCCGAAGATAAAGTAGCGGAATTAAAAGATCGCGTGCAGGAAAAAGCCGCGGAAGCCAAAGTGAAAGCCGCCGAAGTGAAAGAGGAAGCGGCCGATAAAGCGGCGGAATTGAAAGAACGCGTGCAGGAAAAAGCGGCGGAAGCAAAAGAGAAGGCCGCGGAAGCGAAAGAAGAAGCAGCCGATAAAGCGGCAGAATTGAAGGACCGCGTGCAGGAAAAAGCGGAGGAAGCAAAAGAGAAAGCCGCGGCAGCGAAAGAAGATGCGGCTGATAAAGCGGCAGAATTAAAAGATAAAGTCGAAGCCCGCGCGGAAGAAATTAAAGCAGAACAGAAACATTAAAAGCGATTACTGCGGAAGGTCACGAGCATATACGCGTGCTGTTCGCAAAAGAAAACGCTAATGAAAGCTAAAGATATCATGACATCGCGTTGGGACACGGGCATTGCCCGGGGGAGGAACTTTAATGAGCGACTTGGATAATATGAAAATGAAAGCCGAAGCGAAAGTGGAAGAACTGGCGGCCAAAGCCAGATACGAAGCGGAAAAAGCGGAGGCGGACGGCGGCGAATTGGCCGATAAAGCGAAAGCGAAAGCGGACGAATACGCCGCGAAAGCAAAAGGCGCGTATGCCGACGCTAAACAAAGCGTCGAAGACGCGGCGGAAAAGGTAAAACAGGAAATTCACGAAGCGACGAAGTAAGGGGGAACATCTCTATGGGAAGATTGTTCAAACTCTTATTTCGCATGTATTCGGCCAAAAAGTTTTTAGGCTATTTCGGAACGTTAGGCAGACGCGCGGGATTCTTGCGGCAGGCAGTTGTCTTGTTTTATTGTCTGCGTGACTCGCGGACGCCGAATTTTGTACGGCTTGCCATTTTGGGGGCGCTGGGGTATATGATTACGCCGGGCGACCTCTTGCCGGATTTTATTGCCGGCATCGGCTGGTTGGATGATGCGGCGGTTGTCGCCGGGGCAATGAAAATTGCCAATAAATATATCCAGCCGGAACACGTGATAAAAGCCAAGAAATTTTTTCCGGGTTGAGAAAAAGCGCTTACCTTTGGGT
>USPU01000036.1 GCA_900556745.1 uncultured Veillonellaceae bacterium | reverse complement strand
CTACGACCGATCGGTTAACAGCCGATTGCTCTACCAACTGAGCTATCAGGGAATAATGGAGCGGGAAACGAGATTCGAACTCGCGACCCTCGCCTTGGCAAGGCGATGCTCTACCACTGAGCTATTCCCGCACATCAACAGATGCAATTGTAACACACCGATTTTGTCATGTCAATGACCAGTTAAGTTACTATATAAGAATAGCAAACGAGTATTTTTTTGTCAAGAAAGTTTTTTCTTTACCAAAAATCGTTTAACAAAAAAGTGACATAGCAGAACACTGCTATGTCACAAAATTTCAAGGATTTTGGCCGAAAATGTAGGGCGCCGGCACCTGCCAGCGCTGCACAGGCAACAACTGGCCGTAGTAGCCTCCCAATGTATTGGACGCAACGAAATCATACGTCCCTGCGCCGTAGCCGACACGATCAATCACCAATTCAGACGGACGTTTTTCTACCGGAATGGCAAATGTCGCAAGCGCCGCCGCACCGGTCGGTGTAGTGAGTTCATAGTCGGGCGTTCCGGTGATCGTCGGAAACCCCTGCAACAAAAATCGCGTTGCGGGTGCTGGAATCGAAAGTTCGCCGTGCGCCGCGCGAATCGTACCCGAACCGGTGGCCACCGGCCCGGTTAATACAATATCGATGTCCAAATATTCCAAACCGAGCGCAATCAACGCGCAATCGATAATGCAATCGACCGCGCCGACTTCATGAAAATGCACGTCCTCTGGCGCAATCCCATGGGCTCTGCTTTCCGCCAGTGCCAGTGACCAGAAAATGGATGCCGCGCGTTGTTTCGCGCTCCCCGACCAATCGGCACGCGCCAAAATGGTTAAAATATCCGGTAAATTACGATGCGTAGTTGTTTCCTTTACGTCAACGTTAAAATACGTCGCCGTGATGCCTCGCTTGTTGACCTTTTCAAAAATCAACTCGTAGTCGTCAAGGCCGAGTTTTTGTAACTCATTGGTCAGCCAAATCCGTGGCACTCCCAAATCAAGCAACGTCCCAACAAACATATTGCCGCTGATCCCACTCACGGGATCCAAGTACAATGCTTGCTCCATCAGAGCACTTCCTTTCGCTGCCTTCCTTTACCCGGACCGTCTTCGGCCACCGTCACACCGACGGCACCAAACGTCCGCATTTCATTCAACATATCAAGTGATGCATCAAGCAGGGACAACCCCAACGTCAAGCCAAGTCCTTGCGCCAACGTGAAATCATAATGTAACGCACCCTGCAATCCCAATTTTTGTAATTGTAATTGGTGCAGAGGATCGGGATATGCCGCCGAGGTGAATACGTAGTCTTTTACCCGCGGCGCGATCGCGGCTGCCGCTACTGCCGCCTGTCTTCCCGCGATACCGCCTGCCGCATCGGATCTTCCCGGGTGCCGAAAAACGCCGCCGCAATATCGGCCATGGCCGCGGGGTGTGCCGCATACCGGTCCGCACCAATGTCGGCCGCGTAGCGTTCATTGAGTACGGCACCGCCGACCACCACTTGCACGTCGGGAATCTCCCGTTTGAGCAAGGCGATGGTTTCCTGCATGGAGGCAACCGTCGTCGTCATCAGCGCACTCAAGCCGACTAGTCGTGCATGATAGGTGCGACAGGCATCGAGGATCGCTTGGGGCGGCACGTCTTTGCCGAGGTCGATGATTCGATAGCCGTAGTTTTCCAGTACGACTTTGACAATATTTTTGCCGATATCATGCACATCGTGCCGTACCGTCGCAAGAATAATCGTGCCGCGATCGGCGGCCGTTTCTCCCTTGGCCTCCAGTACCCGTTTGACTTCGGCAAACGCAACTTGTGCGGTTTGCGAGGCCCGGATCAGTTGTGGCAAAAACAGTTCCTGCGTTTCAAAACGTCGTCCCACCTCGTTCAATGCGCCGATAAGATCCTCATTGACCACGTCAAGCGGCGCTTTACGGGCGAGCAGTTCTTTTGTCAGTCGCAGCGTTTCCGCTTCCAGTCCGTCGACAATCGCCGCCAAAATCGTCGAGACGGGCGACGGTGCCTCGGCCTCGTCTTGTACTTTACGAGCCCGGACGATCCATTCCCGCGCCCCGTCATCGTATCCCGCCAGCACACGGTAGGCGGCCAATGCATCCGTCATACCCCGATCGCCGGGATTGGCAATCGGGGCGTCCAGTCCGTGGGCCAGTGCCATCTGTAAAAATGTCCGATTAATGATCGACCGTTCCGGCATGCCGAAGGAAATATTGCTCACGCCGAGTGCGGTCGCCACACCGAGTTCCCGTTTCACGAGAGCAACGGCCTCGGCGGTAATCCGTGCATTTTCCGCACCGGTGCCGAGTGTCAATGTCAGACAGTCAATGAGAATATTTTCTCGCGGGATACCCCATTCCAATGCTCGAGTAACGATTTTTTCCGCCAGTGCGAGTCGTCCTTTTGCCGTATCGGGAATCCCGTTTTCATCCAGCGTCAGTCCCAGTACGCAGGCCCCGTAGCGGCGAGCGATCGGCAATACTTGTGCCAGACTGTCCTCCCCCGCATTGACCGAGTTGAGCAGCGGTTTGCCCGCCACCGCTCGTGCTGCCGCCGCCAACGCGGTCGGTGAGGCCGTGTCAATCACGAGCGGCGTACCCGTCACCGCTTGTACGGCACGTACCGCCCGCGGCAAGAGTGTCGGTTCATCGACACCCGAGGTACCGATATTGATGTCAAGAAGCGCCGCGCCTTCCCGACGTTGGACAACAGCTTCCCGAACGACACGATCAAGTACGCCGCGACGCAGTTCTTCCTGCAACTCCCGTTTGCCCGTAGGATTGATTCGTTCTCCGATCATCAGCGGGCCTTGTCCCAAAACGACGGTTTCCGCATAAGAGGACACCCGTGTTACGGGAGTGACGGACGGTCTCGTGCCGTGCACTTCCCCGCGCAACGCATGCAAGCGTGCCATCAGTGCGGGATCGGTACCGCAGCAGCCGCCGATGATCTCCACGCCGCGCGACAGGAAATAGCGCATATGATCAAGATGCGCCTGTACATCGAGTCGACTATGACCGTCGGCATCGGGAATCCCGCCGTTCGGCTGCACGATCAACGGCAGTTTCGTTGCCGCCAACAAAGCGTCCACCAGCGGTCGTGTCTCCGCCGCCCCGAAGGAGCAGTTGATCCCGACGGCCGTCACGCCGAGTCCTTCCAGTGTTGTCGCCATACTGACGACATCGGTCCCCGTAAAGGTCCGTCCCGTATGTTCAAAACTCATCGATGCCAAGACGGGAAGATCGCTGTGTTCGCGGGCCGCAAGAACAGCATATTTGAGTTCCGCCAAATCGGTTTGCGTTTCGATGATGATCAGATCGACACCGACCGCCACCCCCGCTTCGACTTGTTCCCGATACAAATCATACGCCCGCTCGGGAGACATATCCCCCGCCGGTGCAAGCAACGCGCCGATCGGCCCGATATCCAAGGCCACGTAAATCGGTCGTGTGCCGTAATCGGCGATATAGCGTTCCCGTGCCCGCCGCGCACATCCGACGGCGGCATGAATCAAGGCGCTCGGTGTCGTATCCGTATCCGCACATTTGTAGCCGTTGGCACCGAACGTGTTTGTCGTCAGCACGTCCACGCCGCTCACGAGATAATCATAGTGTATCGACTCGATAAGTGCAGGTTCATGCAGTACGCACATATCGGGCGCAATCCGCAGATCCGGTCGCCGCCGTTGGACTTCCGTACCCATCGCTCCGTCAATAAGTACGGTCTGCCCGGCAAGAAATGTACTAAATGGTATCATGGGGTTCCTCCTTTCGTGTGCAGCCGGTGAGAAAAATAATCGATTTTTCCGGCACCATCAGATGACCGTCCGTCACATGCACACCGATTCGCTTCGACAGTTGCAGGCATGTTGCCAATTCCTGATTGAGCGCCAGCGGTACGTCACCGTAGCCGGGACTGAAACGCATCGTCGTTGCACCGAACGTGTGCTGCAAGTACGCCGCATAGGCATCGACCAATACCGACGCCGTCGCGTCGACGACAACCCCAAGTGCAGGATCGGTCGCCATCCATTCACGAATGGTACGATACACGTCCTGCCCGATGGTACAGCCGCAAACGATGACCTCGTCGCAATCGGCAAAGAGCCGTCCGAGCGAACGATACGGCAACACGGTATCTCCCCAGCAGCCGCCGGTATCCGTACTCCGCCACGGGCGTCGCTGATGCGTTTCCCGATATACGGCGGCCGCATCGACAATCTCCCGCGCCCGATCGAGCCAACGGCGATCGGACTCACTGATCCGGCGCCGTTTGTGTCGCAAAAAACGCAGCACGTCGTCTTCATCATAAAAATCAGCCAGCGTTCGTTCCACGATGTTCCTCCTTGACCGTTTGCAAGGTGCGGCCGATCCCCCTTGTGATCGCCTGTGCCACTTCCGGCCGATTCATCACATACAGGTGAATACCGTCCACTCCCGATGACAATAAATCAATAATCTGCTCGCACGCATACGCAATGCCCGCATCATACATCGCCTCCGGCGCATGCTCGTAGCGGTCGAGCATCCGGCGAAACTTCGGCGGCAAACTCGCCCCCGACAACGCGGTCATTCGCACAATCTGCGTCTTATTCAGACAGGGCATGATGCCGGCTGAAATCGGCACATTGATGTCGATACTGCGGGCCGTTTCCAAAAAGCGGAAAAACGCGTCATTGTCAAAAAACAGCTGCGTCACCAAAAAGTCCGCCCCCGCATTCACCTTATCTCGCAAGCGGATCAAATCCGCTGTCAGGCTGCGAGCCTCCGTATGGCCTTCCGGATACGTCGCCGCACCGATACAAAATGCGTGCTTGGAGCGCACGTAAGCCACCAACTCATTGGCATAACGGAATCCGTCCGCGGGCGTTTCGCCGTCTTCTCTGTGATCGCCGCGAAGCAACAGCGTATTTTCAATTCCCGCCGCTTCGATCCGCGCCAAAATCTCCGCCAATTCCGCTTGCGAATATCCCACGCAAGTCAAATGCATCAACGGCTCGATGTCCAGCTCCTTGCGGATATACTCCGCCAATTTCAACGTCAACATACCGCGTGCCGCCCCCGCCGCACCATACGTCACCGACATATAGTCGGGATGCCATTGGGTCAACTCATGCAATGTCGCCACCATATTGTCCAAATCGCCTTCCCGTTTCGGCGGGAACACCTCAAACGAATATAACGGCCCTTCTTTTTCATACTTGTCTTTGATTTTCATACGGATCTTCTTTCCCTATAAAAAAAGCCCTCTCCCTGATTGCTCAGGGACGAGGACACTCGTGGTACCACCCTACTTCATCTGCGCTGCAGACCTCATTCATGTACGGCTCAAAGAGCGATACACCAGTGCAGTGACGGGCACACCCGGCACGACCTTGCCTTGCAGCTCAGCCGGCAGCTCCGAGTCCATCTTCCGCAACGGTTATGATCGCCCGTTTTCACCGACTCGGGCTCTCTGTCGGTCGTCTGCGTTGCGTACTCTTCTCTTCATCGCTTTTCACATATGTAAATTACAAGCATGATACCAAATCCGTCGACCGATTGTCAAACGCTTTGGAAAATGATCACGTGCTTCTCACCAATCGTACCGCGTGCACGAGCGGTATCACCGAATACGTAAGGACGCTCCTGTGTCCACGGCACCGGCTGTCGATAGCCGATCACTCCCGTGTCGACGGATTCCGCCGCGGTAGCGGGAGAAACGGGCAGCGTCGCCGTCACCGCGACATCACGCCCGACGATCCCGCAACAGGTGACGTCATGAACCGTCACCGCACCTCTTCTCTCTGTCGTCCCTTGCCCGGGCCGTCTTCCGCTACAGTAACACCGGCCGTACCAAACGTCCGCATCTCATTCAACATGTCAAGTGATGCGTCAAGCAGGGACAATCCCAATGTCGATCCGAGTCCTTGCGCCAACGTGAAATCGTAATGCAACGCTGCCGGTAAACCTAATTTTTGCAATTGCAATTGGTGCAAGGGATCAGGATACGCCGCCGATGCGAATACGTAGTCTTTTACCCGCGGCGCGATCGCGGCTGCCGCCACGGCCGCCGCGCCGGTGACGCTGTTGTCAAATACGATCGCCATATGGCGCGCGGCCGCGCCTAAAATCAATCCCGTCAGCATCGCAATCGACGCGTTTCCATAGCGCGCGAGTACCGTTTCCGGTTCCGTTTGCGCCAGCGTCCACGCCTCGCTTTGCGCGGTAAAGCCCTGCGCTTGTATCGCTTCGGAGAGTTCCGGTCCTAAAAAAGCCGTCGTCACGGCAAGCGCCGCAAGCGCGCCGCGAGCGCCGATGTCACCGAGCGCCAATGCTTCGACGCCGCTGTGGGCCAATTCACCTGCCAGCGCGACGCCGAAGGCAATCGCTTCCGCGCACGCTTCTTGCGTCAGAGCGTCCCCTTTTTGCAATGACTGACTGCCGTTTTGCATTTTATGCAGCATCACGCCGGCGACATGTTCGGTATCCTGCTCCAAACCGACATCCGCCACGTATACCGGTGCCTGCAGTTCGCGCGCCAACGCCGAAACGGGTGCCGCGCCGCCGGCAACCAGCATCAGTTCCGCCAGGCTCTTTTTTCCGTGATCCTGATTGTCCGGACTGTCGATCGCCGTATCCGCGGCGGCAATGACAATGGCTTTTTGCAGGCGAGCCGGTTTTTTACGGCAGGTAATGCCGGCGATTCGAATCGCCGTTTCTTCGAGCTGCGCCAATGAGCCCAACGGTTTGGTAAGGTTGTCGACGTACTCGCGGCATTGCTCCATCACCGAGGTGTCGAGCGGCGCGATTTGATCATTCCATGCTTCCAACATCGGCGTTACCTCCCTGCATCATTTCTTGTTTCGTCAGGCAATCATTGTAAATCGCCAGCGCATGTTCAAGCATGCGCATCTGCACCGACGCGCCGGACGCTTCTCCGAGCCGCAGCCCTAAATCAACGTAGGCTTCCATCTGCAAGGCCTCAAGCGCCATGCAATGCGCCTTTTCCGCCGACAAATGCGACGCCATCACATAGTGACAACTGGCAGGAGCGATCGCTTTGGCGATATGCGCGCAGGCGGTCGTATTGAAGCCGTCGATGATGACCAGCGCATGATGCGCGGCCGCCGCTAAAATAACGCCTGAAATCACACCGAATTCAAAACCGCCGACTTTCGCCAACACATCGATGCCGTCCGTTTTATCCGGACGGTTCACCGCCAATGCTTTCGCGACGATTTTCTGTTTTCGCGCCAAACGTTCATCAGAAATATTCGTGCCTCGTCCCGTCACCTGCAACGCATCCCAGTCGCCGAACGCGCCGATGATCGCCGCCGCCGATGTCGTATTGGAAATCCCCATTTCCCCGACGGAAAGCAATCGGTAACCGCGCGCGATGACATCACCGGCCACTTCGATCCCCACTTCGATCGCTTGAATCGCCTGTTCTCTCGTCATCGCCGGACCTTCACTGAAATCCTGCGTGCCGTAGGCGATTTTTCTGTCCAGAAGTCCGGGAACTCCGCTCATGTCCGCATTGATACCCGCGTCAACCACCGTCATGTCCGCACCGGCGTAATGCGCCAGCGCGTTGGCTCCGGCACCTTTACTGATCAGATAGTTTTTCGTCATCTCCACCGTCGTTTCCACCGGATACGCGGACAATTGATGACGCGCCACGCCGTGATCTGCCGCGGCTAAAATCATCATTTTCTTGGGCGGCGTCGGCATAACTTCACCCACTACCGCCGCATATTGCACGACGATGTCACGCAGCTTCCCCAAGTTTCCGTTACCGAGCACCAAATCATCGGCGCGCGACGCAGCCGCTTCCGCAATGCTCGGCGACGGCACTTCAATCTGCGCCACCGTTTTTTCCCACAGACTCATATGGTCCCTCCCATTATAATGCTTTATTATAACACGGCCGTTTTGGCTGCTATTTTGCGCAATAAAAAAGCGGAAATTCCGCTTCTTTATGTTTAAATTTGTAGACCCAAAGCGCCAAACGTATCGCCGTGGCTGAAATCATGGTACTGCATGCCGCGCCGAAACCACGCCGCGCGCTGCTCACTGGTGCCGTGCGTAAATTCCTCCGGACGGATCTGCCCTTGCGTGATCTTCTGCAAATGGTCATCACCGACCGTCTTGGCGGCATTGATCGCCTCTTCGATATCGCCCGCTTCAAGGTAGCCTTTTTGCTGTACATAGTACGCGAATACTCCGGCTAAATAATCCGCGTGAAGCTCCAGCGCGACCGAGTATCTTTTCGCGTCCGCCTCACTCATTTGTTGCTGCAACTTATGAACATGCATCAGAAGGCCCGACTGGTTTTGCACATGGTGGCCGACTTCGTGCGCCAATACGTAGGCCATCGCGAAGTCACCACCATGACCGCCGAATTTTCGTTGTAAATCGTCGGCAAATGTCACATCCATATAAATGGTTTTATCGACCGGGCAATAAAACGGACCGGTCGACTTTCCCGCCACGCCGCAACCGGACCGTATCCGGTCTTCAAAAAACATCAATTTCGGTTCTTCGTATCTTTCTCCGACTTCCGCGAATTTTTGGTGCCAAACGTCTTCCGTGTCCGCCAAGACGACGCTCAACATATCTTCCATGTCGCGGCGCGCCGGATC
>USPU01000035.1 GCA_900556745.1 uncultured Veillonellaceae bacterium | reverse complement strand
CTGGAAACGGCCCGGGAGCATAGGTAGCTGCTGATTACGCGAAGAGACCGTCGAATGACGGTCTCTTTTTTTATTGCGCGCAGGTATTTTCGTCCGATTATTTTTATGAAATAAACGCTAGCGAACATCGCATGCTTTACACCGTGATTTTCATTTTCGTTTTTGGAGAACACAAAGAGCGATGGCTAAATCGTTGTATAGAAAAGACTTATTAAAGATGATTGAGATGGACTTTGCATACAAATATTGAAAATAAATAGTAATTGAGAATAAAAAGTGCTACAATAGAAAAATAGTAAAAGAAACTGGTGGAAGTATGCAAAAAAAACATTGGCAATTTGTGCCGGTAGAGGAAAATACGGAACAAGCGGATGTACTGGCCCATGCATTCGATTTGCCGCTCATCGTGGCGAATATGCTGGTACAACGGGGGATCTGCACCGTGGAGGCGGCGCAGAATTTTTTTCATGCAACACTTGCGGATCGGTTTGATTCGGCGCTTTTAAAAGGAACAAAGAAAGCGGTAGAGCGTATTTCGCAAGCGTTAAAAGCGCAAGAAACAATCGTTATCTACGGCGATTATGATGTCGACGGAATTACTTCCACGTCGGTGATGTTACGCTGTTTGCGTCGACTTGGCGGCAATGTAGAGTATTATATTCCCGATCGCATTGAGGAGGGTTACGGCCTGAACGAAACGGCGCTTGCGGAACTTGTCGCCAAGGGCGTGAAACTAGTCATCACCGTGGACTGCGGAATCAGCTCGACGCAGTTGTGCAACCGTTTTCAAGGACCGTTGGATTTGATCGTGACGGACCATCACCAACCGCCGGAAGAATTGCCGCAGGCGCTTGCCGTCATCAATCCGAAACAGCCCGGCTGTGCCTATCCCGATAAAAATCTGGCGGGGGTAGGCGTGGCTTACACACTGTGCCGCGCGCTTTGGTGGGAGATCAAAGGCGAAGATTATACGGATGATATTGAACTCGTGACGTTGGGGACGGTCGCCGATGTGGTGCCGTTATTGGCGGAAAACCGTTTGTACGTCAAAGAGGGATTGAAACGGTTTGCAACGACGGATAATGTCGGTTTACGCGCGCTTTTACAGGTCTGTGAAGTTGATCCGGAGCAAGTGACCTCCGAGCGCATCGGATTTTCCATCGCGCCGCGCTTAAATGCGGCGGGACGTTTGGCGCATGCGCGTTTGGGCGTGCAGCTTTTAACGGCGACCGACGCGGAGGAAGCGCTGGCGCTCGCGCAAAAATTATTTACGATTAACAGTGAGCGCCAGGCGTTGGAACGTGAGCTGGTGACCGCGGCTCGGCAGCGCTTGGCAGAGCTTGGCACCGGTGATGACCGCATGCTGGTGGTGGACGGAGCGGCTTGGCATCCGGGCGTCATCGGTATTGTGGCCTCGCGCTTGGTGGACAGCTTTCATCGCCCCGCCTTGGTGATTTCCATAAACGACGGGATCGGCAAAGGTTCATGCCGGAGTATTCCCGCTTTGGATATATATGACGCGCTGCATTCCTGCGCGGACATTTTGGAGCAATTCGGCGGACATCATCAGGCGGCCGGATTTTCCATTCGGGAAGAACGCATTCCCGAATTGCGCAAGCGTTTACAGGAGTATGCCGATACGCATTTAACACCGGACGATTTCATACCGGTGCTGCGCGTGGAACGCGCGCTTGCGTTGACGGATGTCGATTTGGATTTCGTCACGGCGCTCGAACGATTAGAGCCGTTCGGCGAAAGCAATCCGTCGCCTTTGTTTGCGTCCCGCGATCTGACCGTGCAAAAAATTCGCCGTATCGGTAAAGATCGGCGCCATTTGAAAGCCAACTTTGCGCAGCAAGGCGATGAATTGGAATGTGTCGGCTGGGGATTTGGGGAACTGACCACCGAAATTTTCACCGGCGATACCGCCGCGATCGTTTACGCGCTGCAAAAAAATATTTGGCAGGATCAGGTGCGGGTGCAGGGCGTGGTGAAAGATATCACGTGGGAAAACGAGCAAAAAGCGCATTTAGACCGCGAAATTATGGTGGCCGTGTATCGTGAACTGCGCGTTCTTTTAGAGCCGCATAATCGGACCGTCGCGCAAGTTCAGACCATTCTCGCGGAGCAGAGCGGCTTGCCGTATGCCGCGCGGGATTTGTTCGCGGCGGTGACCGTGTTGGAAGAACTGCATTTGTTGGAACGTCAACAGTATGAAAATGAAACCTGGTATGCTTGGCGGCCCAGCCACGAAAAACTCGCGCTGGAAAATTCCGCCACATATCGTGCTGGTACGGGAAAGGAGGATATATGGAAACCGTAAACACGGAATTTGATCGGGAAGCGGCGTATGCGAAATTAGTCGCCGATGTCAAAAAATATTTGCCCGATCTCGATGAAGATTCCCTGCGTGAAGCGTATGAACTTGCCGATACGGCGCATGCGGAACAAAAACGTGTTTCGGGCGAACCATATATTATGCACCCGTTGGCCGTCGCCGACATTATCGCCGGCTTGCAAATGGACCCGGACGGTATCAAGGCGGCATTGCTGCATGATGTTGTGGAAGATACCGATTATACGCTGGAAGATATTCGCATGCTGTTCGGCGATGAAGTGGCGTTTCTGGTGGATGGCGTCACCAAGCTCAACCGGATGAATTACAAAACGAAAGAAGATCAGCAGCTCGATACCTATCGTAAAATGTTTCTCGCGATGGCGAAAGATGTGCGCGTGGTCGTTATCAAATTGGCCGACCGCTTGCATAATATGCGGACGCTGTCCTTCGTACGGGAAGAAAAGCAGCAGCGCATTGCCCGCGAAACACTGGAGATTTTTGCGCCGCTCGCGCATCGGCTCGGTATTTTTAACATTAAGTGGGAACTGGAAGATCTTTCGTTCCGCTATTTGGAACCGATGGCTTACTACGATCTCGTCGAGCAGATGCAGGTCAAACGCCAGGTGCGCGAAGAAATCATCAAGCAGACGATCGATATCTTGCGCGATTCACTGCAAAAAAACAGTATCGAAGCGGACATCAGCGGTCGTCCGAAACATTTTTACAGTATTTACAAAAAAATCAAGAAAAAACATCAGGATATCAGTGAGATTTACGATCTGTACGCGACTCGCGTGATCGTTAACACGATTCCGGAGTGTTATGCGGTTTTGGGGATCGTCCACAGCTTGTGGAAACCGTTGCCGTATCGGTTCAAAGATTATATCGCGATGCCGAAACCGAATATGTATCAGTCGTTGCATACGACGGTCATCGGTGAATCGGGGCAACCGGTCGAAATCCAGATCCGTACGCAAGAAATGCACCAGGTCGCCGAGTACGGCGTGGCGGCGCATTGGCGTTATAAAGAAGGCACGAAAAAAGCGTCGCAGCAGCAAAATTTTGATGAAAAAATCGGTTGGCTGCGTAAATTGCTCGAATGGCAGGATACGAGCAATTCGAAGGAATTCGTCGACGCGTTGAAACTCGATGTATTCGCCGACGAGGTCTTTGTGTTTACGCCGAGCGGCGACGTCATTGATTTGCCGCAGGGCGCTATTCCGCTGGATTTCGCGTACCGTATTCATACGGAAGTCGGCAATACCTGCACGGGAGCCAAAGTCAACGGTAAAATCGTGCCGATCGACTACAAACTGAAAAACGGCGATATCGTTTCGATTATTACATCCAAAAACGGCAAACCGAGTTTGGACTGGCTGAACATTGTCGCGTCGTCGGAAAGTCGTTCGAAAATTCGCGGTTGGTTTAAGAAGGAAAATCGCGCGGATAATATTGCCAAAGCGAAAGAGGCGTTGGAGAGCGAAGCGAAAAAACTCGGGTATGAGTTCAAGACGCTGAATAAGCCGGGACGCTTGGAAGCGGTCGCCGAACAGATCAATGCGGGCACGCCGGAGGATTTGCTGGCGGCGGTCGGCTATGGCGGTTTAACCGTGCGCGGAATTACGCTGAAACTGATTGATCTGCACAAAAAAGAGGAAGCGAAGAATAATCCGATTTCTTCTCAGCTGCAACAAACGCTCGACAGCTTGCGGGTCAGCAAAAAGGCGACGAAGGGCAACAGCGGCATTCTCGTCAAAGGCGAGCCGGGGCTGTTGGTGCACATGGCGCGTTGCTGCAATCCGGTGCCGGGCGATCCCGTTATCGGCTACATCACACGCGGCCGCGGTATTTCCGTGCATCGTTTGGATTGCGACAATATTATTCACAACGATGATCCGAATCGCCTGATCGAAGTCAGCTGGATGTACGGGGCGAATGAAACTTTTTTGGTGGTCGTCGAGATCGAAAGTTACGATCGTCGCGGCTTGCTGGAAGATGTCTTGGGCGTCGTTTCGGAAATGAAATTGTCCGTCGGCTCGGTGAACGCCGATTTGCCGCAGGATAATGTCGCCAAAATCCGGCTGGGCGTACAAATTAAAGACTTACATCAATTGGAATTTATGATGACCAAGCTGCGGCGGATTCGCGATGTGTATTCCGTGCGCCGCTTGGAATCGGCCGGAGGAGCGTAATGCGTGCAGTCATTCAACGAACGACACAAAGCCAAGTAACGGTAGACGGTGAACTCGTCGGCAAAGCCGGCGCGGGATTGACGGTGTTGCTTGGTGTCGGGGCGGAAGATACGGCAGAAGATGCCCGTTATCTCGCCGATAAAATCGTTAATTTGCGTATCTTTGAAGACGCGGACGGCAAGATGAACCGGTCTCTTTTGGATATAGGCGGCGAAATTCTCGCAATCTCCCAATTCACTTTATACGGCGACGTACGCAAAGGCCGGCGTCCGAGTTTTACCGCCGCCGCTCCGCCAAGTCTCGCCGAGCCGCTTTATGAAGTATTTGTCCAAGCGTTGCGCGCGCATGATGTGACGGTCGGGACCGGTCGTTTTCAAACGGAAATGCAGGTTACATTGACGAATGACGGACCGGTGACCATTTTGCTGGATAGCGGAAAGTTATTTTGAGGTGGCTATGAAAATTATCGCGTTAACACTCGGACCGCTGGCGACCAATTGCTACATTCTGTTTTCGGAAACGACCAAGCATGCGATCGTCATCGATCCGGCAGCGGAAGCGAAAGAAATCCAAAAAACGCTGACAAAATTTGATTTGCAATTGAAAAAAATTCTGCTGACGCATGGTCATGCCGATCATATCGGAGCATTGGAAGAGCTGCGAGCGTTGTACCCGGACGTGCCGGTGGCGATGCATCAGGCGGATCAGGCCTATTTGAGCGATCCGAAACTGAATTTATCGGCCTACCAATACCAACGCGTGACGGCGCAGCCGGTGGAAGAATATCTGGCGGAAGGTGATACCGTCGTTTTAGATGATATCCGACTTGAGGTTTTGGAGACTCCGGGGCACACGCCCGGCGGCATCAGTTTTTATGTCGCCGAACCGGGAGTGGTATTTGTCGGTGACGCTCTGTTTCAAGGCTCGATCGGGCGCACAGATTTTCCGGGCGGCTCGATGTCGCAACTAATTACAGGTATTGAGGAAAAATTATTATCCCTGGACGATGCTACCGTGGTCTTATCCGGACACGGACCGTCGACTACGATCGGAGAAGAAAAAAGATGCAACCCGTTTCTGAACATGAAAAAACAGTAAATGTCGTACCTTTGAAACGCGATGCGCAATTTTGGCTGCGCATCGCCCTGGTGATTGCTATCGTTTTCACCGTCTACTATGTTCCGTGGATTGTCGTGCCGTTTTTATTCGGTCTCTTTTTGTGTCTGATACTGCGACCGCTCGTCGAATTTCAGATGAAAGTGGCACAGAAATTACGCTGGCACCGGTTCCCTGTCGATATTGCCATTATCATTGCGTTCTTGGTATTTATCGCGGTGATGACCATTCTGGTACGCAGTATTTTCGTGCCGTTCTGGCATCAATTTGAAGGCTTTGTATTACAGATTCCGTTGTTGACGTCGCAACTTTTAGAAACCATGCAGAGTTTGCAGGCGCGCTATATTGACTTCATCCCGCCGGAAGCGCAGAAAATGATCAATGACTCGCTGGTGCGTGCGGGTAACTACTTGATTGACGTTGCGAAAAACGGTATCTTCGCCGTGATTGCATTTACCGGTACTTTGGTCGAGCTGGTCGTCGTGCCGATTATTACATTTTACATGTTAAAAGCGGGCAGCACATTCAAACGCATTTTTGCCGCGTTGTTCCCGATGGAGTATCGTCAACATATTATGGATTTGGTGCAGGAAACGGATCATATTCTGAGCGCCTATATTCGCGGTCAGTTGATTTTGTGCGTGGCGATCGCGAGCATGGTATTTATCGGCATGTGGTGGCTGGAAGTTCCGTATCCGTTGGTCATCGCGTTGCTCGCGGGGATCGTGGAACTGGTGCCGATCGTTGGCCCGATTGTGGGCGCGATTCCGGCTCTTTTATTGGCGCTTACCATCAGCGGCTCGCTCGCCGTAAAAGTACTGATCTTCTACATCATCGTGCAACAGTTTGACGGGCATATCTTAATGCCGAAACTCATGGGCAACGTCATTGAGATTCACCCGGTCGCGATTATCGCCGGCGTTCTTTTGGGAAGCGCCGTTCTCGGCGTGTTTGGCATGATGCTTGCCGTACCGACACTCGCCGTGTTGAAGGTCATTACCAAGCATATGTGGTATTACAACAAGTATAGAGAAATCGCACGTAGTTAACAGAAAGGATTTATCATGCGACAAAATGAAATTATGCGGACGTTGCGCGAAAAGATCAAAGAACACAAGTATAAATTTACCTCGCAGCGGCAGGATATTTTGAAAGTGTTTGTGGAAAGCGACGAAAAACACATGAGCGCGGAAGATGTCTACAATGCGGTCAAAGTCATTCAGCCGGACATCGGTTTGGCAACGGTATATCGTACGCTCGATTTATTTGTGGAACTCGGCTTGTTGAAGAAATTGGATTTCGGAGATGGTCGTTCGCGCTACGAATTATTTGATGATAATATGCCGCATTTCCATCATCACCTGATTTGCTTGGGTTGCGGCGCCATTAAAGAATTTGAGTACGATATGCTGGATCCGCTGGAGCAGATCATCGAAGAAGAGGAGCGGTTCCAAATCGTGGATCATGTGTTGAAATTCTACGGCTACTGCCGGCAATGCCGTCGTAAACAGCGTCGTATATGACGCTGCACACTTACTGCCTGGATGGACCGGCGGCATGGCATTCCCCCGTGGCGCAGCTGATGCTCCGCTTCGGTTTGCGTTGGGACGAAAAACAGCCGGATTGTCGGGTACGAGTGACGCCGCAACATAATACGTACCGGGTAGAATTGTTCTTGGGTAACACCTCGTATGCTTCGCAAACAGTTTCCACGCGGCGCGCGGGCGGTCATTTTTTGAGTGACGTACTTGTTACTCTTTGCGAAAAGCCGCTCGGTGAATGGGGTTACCTTGTCGGGATGCGTCCGACCAAGCTTTTGCACCCGTTGCTTGCAGAAGATGATTTCGCCGCGCAGGCGGAGGCGCTGTGGGCGCGCGAAAAAGTCGCGCCGCGCTGGGGACGACTTTTAACCGCGATCGGTGAACGCCAACGGCCCTATCTTTCCACCGATTGGCGGCAAACCGATCACCAAGCGGCGGTGTATATTGGTGTCCCGTTTTGTCCGAGCCATTGCGTGTATTGCTCGTTTCCGGCTCGTGTCGCGCGACCGGATGAAGATTGGGATGGATTCCTGGCGGCGCTGCTCGAAGATGTGCAGCGCGCCGGCGCGTTGCTGCGCCGACATCAGTTGATGATCGACAGCGTCTACTTCGGCGGCGGTACACCGACCGTACTGCCGGAGCAACACTTGCAAACGTTATTGACGGCGTTACAAACGGAACTTGCGATTCCTCCCGGTACGGAATTTACCGTTGAAGCGGGGCGCCCGGATACGATTACCGCGGCGAAGCTGGCGGCGATGCGTATGGCGGGAGTGACACGGTTGAGTATCAACCCGCAAACATTGCAGGATCGCATTTTGCAAACGATTCACCGCGCGCATACCGGCGCACAGATCGAACACGTGTACGCCGAGGCGCAAACCTATCATTTTGACGCGATCAATATGGATTTTATTGCGGGTTTGCCCGACCAGACCATCGCGGATATGAAAGAAAATCTCGACGCGGTGGCGCGTCTGCGACCGGAAAATGTCACCGTGCATACGTTGGCGTTGAAGCGGCACAGCCCGTTGATGCAAACGGCGGGCGCATACCGATTGCCGTCCGCGGAAACGACGCGCGCGATGGCGGATCTCGCTTATGAAACGTTGTGCGGCATGGGTTATGAGCCGTACTATTTATATCGTCAGAAATATCTCGCGGCGGATTTGGCCAATATCGGGTACGCCTTGCCCGGCACGCTTTGCCGCTATAATATACAAATGATGGGCGAACGCATTCACATACTCGGCATCGGACCGGGAGCGACGAATAAAGTGATCAAAAATGCCGCGTTTCAATTTGATCGTTGCTATTTTCCCTGGGACAATGCAGCGTATTGTGAACGGTTGGAGTCATACCTTACGGAAAGAGATCGCCTGTTTCAATTGATATCGCAAAGGAGCGAAACACAATGATTAAAGCCTTGCGAGGAACGCAAGATATCTTGCCGCCGGAAAGTGAGCAATGGCGGTATGTCGAAGAAATGATACGTAAAT
>USPU01000034.1 GCA_900556745.1 uncultured Veillonellaceae bacterium | reverse complement strand
CCGCCACGACGTCGGCTTCCCGCGTGCCGTCAGCGGCGACGGCCCCCGGATCGGGCACGCCGTGCAAGGCATGCCCCGGGTTCAACCACCAAAAACTCATGACTCGCTTTCCGTATGCGCTTCGGCATACAAACGACGTAAAATTTCACTCAATAACCAGATCAACCAGCGATACCATTCCTGTCTTGTCATCGGACCTCCTTTCTCCCGCGCTCACCTACTACATTGCGGCCAACGCGAAAACGCAACGCCCGATGTGAAATTTTTTCGCGCACAAAAAAAGACGCCGCAGCGTCTTTTTTTCATAGTCATCAGCGATAGAGACCCATCGCCCGAATGGCTTTTTCGTAGGTTTCCCGCGCTTTGGCATGCGCTTTTTCCGCGCCCGCCGTCAAAATCGCGTCGAGTTCGGGACTGCCCGAAAGCTCTTCATAGCGTTCGCGCAACGGCCGCAACTCGCCGACGACGAGGTCCGCCACATCTTTTTTCAACGTGCCGTAGCCTTGCCCCGCGTAATGCGTTTCGAGTTCAGCAAAGGATTTACCCGAAATCGCCGCGTGAATGGAAAGCAAATTGGACACGCCCGGCTTGTTTTCCCGATCGTAACGGATCGAGTTTTCACTGTCCGTCTGCGCCCGTTTGATTTTGCGCGCGATCGCGTCGTCATCGTCCAAAAGATAAATCGTCGCCGTCTGGTTCGCGTCCGACTTGCTCATTTTCGACGTCGGTTCCTGCAGGCTCATGACGCGCGCGCCGCCTTTCGGCGTAAACATTTCCGGTATGGTGAACACTTCGCCGTAACGTTGGTTGAAGCGTTCCGCCATCGTGCGCGTGAGTTCCATGTGCTGGCGCTGATCTTCGCCGACCGGCACGAGTTTCGCCTGGTACAGCAAAATATCCGCCACCATGAGCGCGGGATACGCCATTAAACCGAACGGAATGGATTCGCCCTGTTTTTTCGCCTTGTCTTTGTACTGCGTCATGCGTTCCATCTCGCCGACATAGGCCAAGGTAATCATCATCCAGCCCAAAAGCGCGTGTTCCGGCACTTCCGACTGAACGAACAGCGTCGCTTTATGGGGATCAATTCCCGCCGCCAGGTACAACGCCGCCAACTGGTTGGTGCGCTCGTGCAGCATTTTGGGATCCTGCGGCGCCGTAATCGCGTGCTGATTGACAACGCAATAGTAGCATTCATGCGTGTCCTGAAACGGAATAAAATTTTTCAACGCGCCGAGATAATTCCCGAGCGTGAGATTACCGCTGGGCTGAATGCCCGAAAAAATAGTATCCATAACGTTCCTTTCTGTCGCTTGCCTTATTCGACGGTAACGGATTTCGCGAGGTTGCGCGGTTTATCGACATTCGTGCCGCGCGTAATGGCCGCGTAGTACGCCAACAACTGCAACGGTATGACGGATAAAATCGGCGCGACGAAACGATGCGTGCGCGGAATGCGTATCGCGTGTTTCACGAAATGATCGAGTTCGGCGTCGTCGTCATAACCGATGCCGATCACGATGGCTTCGCGCGCGCTGACTTCCTGGATATTGCTGAACATTTTTTCCCGTACATGATCCTGCGTCACGATCGCGATGATCGGCGTGCCCTGCACGACCAGCGCCAACGTGCCGTGCTTGAGTTCGCCGCCGGCATAGGCCTCCGCGTGAATGTAGGAGATCTCTTTGAGCTTGAGCGCGCCTTCCATGGCGACCGCGTAGTCGATCGAACGGCCGATGAAGAACACGTCTTCCGCGAAACCGTAATGCTTCGCGAACGTCTTAATCATGTCCGTATTTTCAAAAATTTCGTGGCATTTTTCCGGCGCCTCGATAAGCGCGGAAACAATCGCTTTTTCTTCCTCGCGGGACAGATTTTCGTTGATGCGACCGAAGTACACCGCGAGCAACAGCAACGCCACCAGCTGCGTCGTGTACGCTTTGGTGGACGCGACCGAAATTTCCGGACCGGCGACCGTATATACCACCGCGTCCGCTTCGCGCGCGATCGATGAACCCACCGTATTGGTCACGGCGAGGCTCTTCGCGCCGCGACGTTTCGCTTCTTTCAGCGCCGCCAGCGTATCGCTCGTTTCGCCCGATTGGCTGATCACGATGCAGAACGTGTTTTCATCCGTCAACGGATCGCGATACCGGTATTCCGACGCGATATCCACTTCGACCGGAATGCGCGCGATCTGCTCGATGTAATATTTCGCTACGAGTCCCGCATGGTACGCCGTACCGCAGGCCGTAATTAAAATCTTATTGACCTGTTGCAGGTCGTCTTTCGTCCAGCCGAGTTCATCAAAATATACCGACTGATCTTCTTTATGAACGTGCATCGACATCGTGTCGCGGATCGCTTTGGGCTGCTCGTTGATTTCTTTCAACATGAAGTGTTCGTAGCCGCCTTTTTCCGCCGCTTCCGCCGACCAGTCCACATGGTGCACTTTTTTATCAATCGGACGACCTTCCCGATCGATCACGCGCACGCTGTCCGCCGTCACGGTAGCGATTTCGCCGTCATTTAAGATGTAAATATCGCGCGTTTCATTGATGATCGCGGGAATATCCGACGCGATGAAATTTTCACCGTCGCCGAGTCCGACGATCAGCGGATTATCCTTTTTGGTGCAGATCAGCTTGTCCGGTTCGTCGCGGTCCATTACCGCCAGCGAATAGGAACCGTCCACCACGTCTAACATTTTTCGCACGGTCGACAAAAAGTCGCCATCATGTAAATCCGCCAACAAATGCGCGATGACTTCCGTATCCGTTTCGGAAACAAAGACATGCCCTTTGGCGATGAGGTCGCGTTTCAGTTCCATGAAGTTTTCAATGATGCCGTTATGTACGACGACAAAACGATTTTCCGCGTCGCCGTGCGGATGCGCGTTGACATCCGACGGGCGTCCGTGCGTCGCCCAACGCGTATGGCCGATACCGATCTGCCCGTGAATGGGGTGCGATTCGAGGTAGGACTCCAAGTTGGCGATGCCGCCTACTTTTTTACGAATCTCAATCTTCCCGTTTTCATAGCAGGCGATCCCCGCCGAATCATAGCCGCGGTATTCCAATTTACGCAAACCGTCAATTAAAAACGACGCCGCATCCTGAAATCCCACATAGCCGACAATACCGCACATAAATGTGCCTCCTTCTTTATCCTAATCTATTATGTAATCCCCGCAGCGAGGGACAAATATTCATCTATGTATTGTATACTAAAAAGCTTGCAAGAGCAAATGAAAAGGGCTTCAAAGCGTGCATGGCGGCACGCTTTGAAGCCCGATCAGTGAAATATTTTACGCGGAGCGATACTCCCCCGCCTCTTTGGTTTGGTAATAAAGCACGCAACGCACGACCGCCACCGCCATCGCGACAATGACAAAATCGACAACGGCTGTCGCCGCATATCCGGAGAAAACGGTATGCCACGGAATCATTTCCGGTGACTGCACCAGCACCCAGTAATCGGCCAGCCAACGCAAGCCCAGGTAGACGACCGTGCCGACCATCGCCAGCAACGCGCGCCGTGTCCGTTCTCCCGCTTGACCGACGAAAAAAAACGCCGGAAAAACGAACGCCGCCAGCAGAATCTCGCCCATCCGCATCCAAGCGATGAGCGCCAAAAAGCCGAGCAGCACGGTCATCGCGTACGGCTCCGCTGCGCGGTAGTAATGAAACATTTCAAACCCGCCGAAATACGCCGGCGGCAACAGATTGGGAATCCAAGCGAGGAAAAAAGCGCAGGCGGCGTAATCACGCGCGAAGCCGCGCAACTTTTGATAGCCCGCCAACACCAGCTGCGTCAGCACTTCCGCCACCAACACCAACGCGAACTGCAGCAGCGCGAGAAGCCCCGCTTTGCCGAGCGTTTCCGCGACGCTTGCGACATCAATGATGATTTCCTCTGCCGCCATCATCGCGCCCGCTACAAAAGCCATTTGGCAAATCCACCACAACGTGTAAACCGCCGCGTGCCGCAAACGCTCCACCGGTCGTCCGACCAGATCGATAACGAGCGGACCGAACCAACCGCAAAACGCGAACACCAAAAAGAAGTACCCCGTCGCTTGGGGATCCCAAAGATATACCGCCAGCGAGGGAACACTCGCCAACAGCCAAAACCAAGTTGTGCGGATCAGCCAATTGTGTTTCATCATAACTCCTTTGCGTGTATTATACTATCTCGTTTCTAATAAACAATGACAAGAAAATGATACCTCTCTGAGAACGTTTCTCCCGTACGCTGTCAAGCGCTCGCGTTTCTGTCGAACGGTCGCGAACGCGCGGGCGAAACGGCGGCTCTGCATGCTATAATAAAAGTAAATTCATCGTTATGAAATGGTATTGTCGTCCCCGACGACTTAAAAGGAGAAAATTATGCCCACATTTACCGATTTGGGAGTGGTCCCCGAACTCGCCGACGTATTAACCAAGCGCGGCATCACGACCCCGACGGAAATTCAAGTGCAAGCGATCCCGACCGTATTCAAAGGACGGGACATACTCGCCCAAAGCCGTACCGGCACGGGAAAAACGCTCGCCTTTTTGTTGCCCATTTTGCAACGCATTCGTTCGGACGAAGCCAAAGAACAGGCGCTGATCATCACCCCGACGCGCGAACTCGCGCGGCAAATCGCCGCCGTCGCGCGGCCGCTCGCCGACGCGGTCGGCGTCGACATGGTCTCCATCACCGGCGGCCAAACGCTCGAAAACCAACTCGCCAAACTCAAACGCCGTCCGCAACTCGTCATCGGCACGCCCGGGCGCATTCTCGACCATTACCGCCGTGACGCCCTGACCTTGATTTCGGTCCGGCAAATCGTTTTGGACGAAGCCGATCAGATGCTCGCCATGGGCTTTCTGCAAGACGTTCGCACCATCTTAAACGCCGTGGCGCGCTCGCGGCAACTGCTGCTCTTTTCCGCCACCTTGCCGAAAGAAATTCGCAACCTCGCCAAAACCGCCATGCAAAAACCGGCGCAACTCGCCGCCGGCGCGGGACGTCTCGTCTTGGATACGATTGAACAGCGCGTCTACATGGTAAAAGAAGAAGAAAAAACGGATCTTCTGATCCGTCATTTGCGTGAAATGAATCCGTTTTTAGCCGTCATCTTTTGCAACACGAAAGATCGCGCCGCGGAACTGACGCGCGAACTCTTGGCGGCGCATTTATCCGTCGAAGAATTGCACGGCAACCTGCCCCAAAGCGCGCGCAACCGTATTCTGCGCGAATTCGCCAAAGGCCGCATCGCCTACCTCGTCGCCTCCGATATCGCCGCACGCGGCATTGACGTGGAAGGCGTCACCCATGTATTCAACTACGATATCCCCGGCGATACCGACTACTACATTCATCGCATCGGCCGCACCGGTCGCGCCGGCGCCACCGGCATGGCCATCAGCTATGTCACGCCGCGCGATATCGGCAAACTGCGGCGCATTGAAGCGCGCATCGAGCAGCCGCTGGTCAAATACGATCACGACGGCAACGTCAAGGTCAAGAAACCGCGCGCCGCTCGTCGCAAAGTAGTCCTGCCCGGTCAATACAAACCGACCAAGGACAAAGAACACAAGCAGCAGCATGCCGGCGGCAACCTTCGCCAGCGCCGTAAAGCCGCGCCGAAAAACGAACGCAAACGCGGCGCGTCGCGCGGCAAACGTTCCTCCCGATAACAAAAAGACCGTCACTTGACGGTCTTTTTTGCGTGGTATAATACTATAAATATCTGTTATTTATTACCGTAAGGAGCATATATGAAAATTCTTGCCATCCGCATGGATAAAATCGGCGACACCTTGATGACCGTGCCGTCGTTTCGCACCCTCCGGCGCATGTATCCCGACGCGGAAATCACGGCGCTTGCCAACACGTACACTCGCCCGATTATCGAACGTATTCACTCGGTCGATGAGATTCTTTGCGCCGATGAGTATTCGCATGACGAGCTTGTAAAGTTATTAAATGAACGCCATTACGACATGTTGATTTCATTGCATGATTTTCGTCCGGCGTCCGAGCTTATTCTGGAACTCAATATACCGTACAAGATGGGAATTCAGCGCAACTCGCAGCACAATCAAGACGTATATCCGCAAGGTTTTGTCCAAAATCGCTTTCACTACAATCACTTGGACGAAATGCAACATGAAGCGCAATACACGTTGGAGATCTTGGAGCATGTCGACGCGGAGCGTTACCATAACGCGCGCACGGACGACTTCACCATTCCGCTGACGGCGGAGGAAAAAGCGACGGCGGCGGAATTTTGGGCGCGTGAAGCCGTTACCTCGCCCGCGCTTTTCGTCAGTCCCGCCATGGGCGGTTCCGGCATGACCTTACCGATCGAAGCATGGGCGGAGGTATTGCAGGACTTTCAGGACGCCCATCCCGACTGGATGATTTTGCTCGGTTGCTATCGTCCGAAGCAGGCGCCGCGTGATATTTTAGTGGATACGCATTTGCCCTTTGATGAATACGCTTTTTGCCAAGCGATCAATGACCGTCTGCAGAAACCGGTGACGATTTTCGCCAATCATCGCTCGATTTTCCATGCGGCCGCCGTCATTCAGCGTTGCGACCTTTTCCTCGGACCGTCCACCGGCACTTTCCATTTGGCGTGGACGCAAGGCACGCCCGTTGTCGGCGTTTTCGGCTGCGAACCCAACCACTGCTGGCAGCGTTGGGGATCGCTCAAGCAACCGCATTACCATTTTGTCATGAACGAAGCGAAAGAATATATTCGTTCCGGAAGTGTCATCATGCGCACCTTGCGGCGCTGGCGTTACAGTCTCTACAAGCGACAGGAACGCAGAAAACACGGCAAGTTTACGCCGAAAATGCTGTATACGACTTTCAACGCGACCAAACGCAAAGAGCTCGCCGCCTTGCTGAACCAAGCCGCGGCGGACGTCACCCAGCCGCAATAAAAAATCCCCGTACGGGGATTTTTTATTGCTCATTTATAATTTCTTCGATTACTTCCGCGACTTCGATATCTTTAATATGGTGACGCCGTTTGCGATTCCAAATAATGCGGAGTTCCTTTTCATTGACCGGTACCCATTCCGGATTTTTTAACCGCATCAGAATAATTTGCGGGCGGTGCAATAATGACGCGATATGCATGATCGCCGTTTCCACGGAAATGACCAGACGACTGTGGGCAAGCATCGCCGGCAAGTCCCAAAAGCCTTGATCCGCCGTGAAACCGTAAGTACGCGGCAACTGCCCGTCGCGAACCAGCGCCGCAATCGCGTCCTGATCGCTCGGTAAACCGTTGATCAGAAAGACCGCCTGTTGAAATTCCGGTCGCTCGCTGAGCGCGCGGATCAGCGCCGCCACTTTCGGCAACGGCCACGTGCGTTTTTTATTTTTCGCGAACGGGTTAATGAAATAAAGCGGCGCCGTTTCCGCGATGCCCCGCTCCTCGCGCCAACGCCGCGCGCGTTCCAGCGCCTCTTCCGGCACGGTCAGCGCCGCCCGCTCCGCCCAATCGTACGTCGGCATCCGCGCCGCCGTTTGGAAAAAGTAATTGTAATTTTGAATGATTTTTTTAAATCGTTGCGGATTTTCCGGCACGATAAAATCGACGGCCTTTTCAAACCGCCGTCGATCCGCGCCGAATTTAAACCAGCGTTCGTGCAACGACCATGAGACAATCGTCGCTTTCGGAAATAACGCGCGCGCCGCCTCCGCGACGGGCAGACGGCCGCGGCTCGACATGACGAAGACGACATCATAACCGACTTTTTTCGCCCGCGCCAACGCCGCCTCCGAATCTCCCGTATAGAGATCCGCGTATACATCATGGAAAACACCCGTTTGCGCCGCCCAATCGCAGATGATCGGATTGACGAGCGCGCCGGAGCCCCTATGAAAATGCGTATTGATAAAGTATTCGTCCGGCATCAAGTCCAACCGCAACTGCGGGTATTGTTCCGTGAACGTGCGCAAGACCAACTGCCAATAGGTAAAATCACCCAGCGCCATCGGCAAAAGAACGAGCGCGTGGCGCGCGTTTTTAATTTTATTTTGAATGCCTGTCTGATCCATAATGCTGTCCCAAGTCCTCTGATTTCTTGATTTTACTTATTATACCATGCTGATTAACGCGCCAAAAAAGACCGCCGCGGCGGTCTTTTTTGTTGTACATCAGATTTGTTCCATGGCGGCTTTGACTTTTTCCGCGCGTTCTTTAGCGGAAATGTTTTTTTCCACCTCGTATTGAATTTCATCCGTCGGCTTGTGCGTCTGTTGCACGGCGTCCGCGAGTCTCGCTTTTTCCTCTTCGAGGTTGGTCGCCCAAGATTCTTTCAAGCGCAAGTAGCTGCGCCGACGAATCCGCGCGTCGAGTTCGGTTTTCGCGAAGAGTTCCTGCGCTTTTTCCGGGAAAAGTTTTGCCAGCGCCGAGAAACGCACTTCGCCCATCAGGAAGTCGCGGAAATTTTCGGTCGGTTCGCGCGAATCGATCTGCATCGGGTTCAATCCCTTTTTGATCCGGCTCGGATCGAAACGGTAGTTGCACCAGTAACCGCACGCCACCGCGCGCCGCGATTCTTCCTGCGTCATGCCCATGCCGGCTTTCAAGCCGTGCGCGATACAGGGCGAGTACGCGATGATCAATGACGGTCCGGGGTAGGCTTCCGCCTCCGCGATCGCTTTCAAGGCTTGATTGCGGTTCGCGCCCATCGCGATTTGCGCTACGTAAATGTAGCCGTAGCTCATCGCCATCATGCCGATATCTTTTTTCCGCGATGTTTTGCC
>USPU01000033.1 GCA_900556745.1 uncultured Veillonellaceae bacterium | reverse complement strand
CGGCAGAGCGCTCGAAGGTCAGCGGAATCGAAGCGCGGTGCGCGGCGATCAGCGCGTCGACGACGCGGTCGACATCACCGCCGGCGAGGTAGTGCGCTTCCAGCTGGTTGACGTTGACCTCAAGTCCCGCTTTCGAGCCTTTGACGAGCGGCAACACGATCACGCGCGGCGGCACGCGACGCAAGCGCATCCCGATGAGATCGAAGATGCTGATATGAACGCCGGCCGCCAATGCGGAAATCCACAACCCGATCGGCACGAAATGCTGCAAAATCAGGATAAAAAAGACAATCAGCACAATGGTGAAGCCCGGAAAAATAAAATCCATATTTCCTCCTTATAATTCGTTGTCGCTATCGGAGCGCGCGGCAACGATGATGCGATTACCGATGACGCGGCGCACAATAATCGGTGTACCGCGCGGGATGAACTCGCCCTGCGTCACGACATCATAGAGACGGCCGTCGATTTTGGCAGTGCCCGCCGGTCGGGGGCATCGCCTGCGGTACGGGCGGCGGCGGAGCCGCGACGGTAGCGGCGATTCCCAACAGACACGCGCTGCAAAGAAGCGCGCTGATTCGTTGTATCATAGTAGCTCCTTTCTGACGCTGCAGAATACCATTTATACCTTGAATATACCTGACGAAAAAAGCAGTGTCAAACGCGCGACAAGCGACGGATCGCATATGACCCTTGCCCGTCGGGAAGGAGTTCGTTACAATAATATAAGGAGGCTGTATGCAGGAACGAAAATCATTAACGAAAATTACTTTGGAGACATCCGTGCGTGCGGCGGCTCCGTTCCAACTCATTTACACGGCGATGGGCATTGTGTTCGGCATGCAAATGGTGATGACGCCGCGTTCCCTTTTACAAGGGGAATACGCCCTGGCCGTTTTAGTTTGCGTTTGGTTGATTCACAGCGCTAAGCGCGTGCTTGTCGTGCTCGATGCCGAGACGATGGAAGTCACGTTGCGGTCGACGACGCTCCGCGGTTTGCTTGGGGAGACGTTCGGCAAAAAAACGACCGCCACGGTGGAATACCGATCGGTTGTCGGCGTGTCGGAGACATGGCGCGAATTATATGTAGTCAATCGCCATGGCGGGATGAGCGTGATTCCGGTCACGTGGCATGAACTTTCCGCCCATGATCGCGGTGTGATTTTGCGTCGCTTTCAGGAAGCAAAACACGAAAGTTAACGGCTAGAAATACAAAGGAAAAATTATGAAACGAGTCTATTGGCTGACCAATATTGACAGTCAGGCTGACCATGTCGCGCGGGCATTGCGCTCGTTGCGCGAAAAAAATGAAACGATTCCGGCCGAGGTTATTCGGGTCAAAAACGGTGACGCGACCGATTTCACGCCGCCATCATTTCAGGATGCGGCGCTGGTCGTGATGTCCTTCATGGGCGGTCAGACGCTGGAGGAAGAAACGCTGAACGCGTTGAATGAATATCCCGATGTGCCGTACCTGGTGCTGGCGCACGGAGCGAATCCTGCTCGCCCGCACGGCGTAGAACCGGAAACGATCGAACGGATAACGCGGTATTTGGCGTACAGCGGTTTGCGCAATATCGAAAACCTGTGGCGCTATCTCGCGAACACTATTTTGCATATCGGCAAAGGAGCGACGGCGGAACCGCAACAACTGCGCACGGACGGATTATACTATCCCGGTGAAGAACCGTACGGAACGCTTGCGGAATTCGCCGCGGCGCATCTCGATCCGGATAAATACACAGTCGGATTTTTCTTCTTGCGCGATGATTGGCTTTGGGGCAACTTGCGCTTTTACAATGCGCTGATCGCGGAAATTGAATGCGCCGGCATGAACGCATTGCCGCTTTTCACGCATTGGGGCAGCGGCGCAAGTCAGGAACGGACGCTTGAAACCTGCGTGCAGGAATATTTTTACGACGCCGACGGCAAGGTCGTGCCCGATGTCGTCATCAATAACCATCGCATGTCGTTGCGACTGGGGCGCGCGAACGATCCGAAGTTTTTGGAAAAACTCGGCGTGCCGACATTGCAGGCGTACCATTCCAAACAGGATGAGGCGACTTGGCGCGCCAATCCCGCCGGCCTCACGCCGACGGAAATCTCGGCGACGGTGGCCATGATTGAAACGGACGGCATCTTGCACGGGCCGGTCGCGTCGCATCGCGAGGTCGAACCGGGCGGCGAGTCGCAACGCGAACCCTGTGCGTACGGTTTGGAACTTTTGGTACGCAAGGCGAAACGCTGGGCGACGCTGCGGCACAAACCGAACGCGGCGAAAAAAGTGGCGATCGTTCTGCACAATTATCCCGCGAATAATACCAATATCGGCTGCGCGGCGGATCTCGACTCGGGGGCGAGTTTGTTCCGCTTTTTGCAGGCCATGCAAAAAGACGGTTACGATGTCGGCGCGCTGCCGGACACGGCGGCGGAGCTTTGGGAAGAAGTGCTCGCGCACATGACCAATGACCGTCGTTACCTGAGCGAAACGATGCAACGCGACGCGACGAAAATCGCGGGCAGCGATGTGATTAAATATGAAAAAACATTGCCTGCAAGCGTTGTCCAAAAGATGAATGAGACATGGGGGAACGCGCCGGGCGACGCCTTTGTCAACAATGACGAAGAACTTTTGTTGCCGGGCTTACGGCGCGGCAATATTTACATCGCTTTGCAACCGCCGCGCGGCTTCGGTGAAGATCCGTCGGCGATCATTCACAGCCCGACGCTTGCGCCGACGCATCATTACCTGGCGTACTACCATTACTTGCGCGACGTGTTCGGCGCGGATGCGTTCGTTCACCTCGGCACGCACGGCTCGCAAGAATGGCTGCCCGGCAAACAAATGGGCCTGTCGGATGAATGTTACTCGCAAATTACGATGGACGACATGCCGAATATTTATCCCTATTTAACGACGATTATCGGCGAAGGCATTCAGGCCAAACGACGCGGTCAGGCGGCGTTGATCGGCTACCTGCCGGCGCCGACGGCGCAAGGCGGTCTGTACGGCGACTGGGAAGCGCTGGCGCCGCTTTTGGATGAGTATCGGCATTACAAAATCTATGAACCGAAACACACGGCAAGCGTGGTCGCGGACATCGCGGCCTTGGTGGAAAAACTGGGTATGACCGAAATGTTCGGCACACCGACGGCGGAAACTCAGGAAGAGTACATGCTTAAAGTACACAATTTCCTGGACGATATGGAAAGCAGTGAAACGCATACCGGTCTGCATGTTCTGGGAGAAGTGCCGACGGGGGATGAATTATACGCGCTCGTGCGTAAACTCGTCGCGGTGGCGCACGGCGATGTGCCGTCGCTCGTTGACGCGCTCGCGGAGGCGCTCGCCGTTCCCTACGCGGACATCGCGCAAAAAGCGCTCGCCACGCCGGAAGAGCTCGCGCAAAAACGCGACGTCGATCGTAAAGCGGAAGAGCTTTTACAGGCGCTTGCCGCGCGTGACTGGCAGGCGGATACTTGGCAGGATCTCGTCGCGGATACGCCGCAATCGCCCGCGTTGGACGCGGTGCTGGCGTTGATCACCGAATCGATTTTGCCGAAAATTCGAGGCGTCGGTCAGGAGTTGACAAATCTTGTCGACGCGCTGTCCGGCGTGATGGTGCCGGCGGGTCCGGGCGGCTCGGCCGCGTCGGGCAATTTGGAAGTGCTGCCGACCGGACGCAATTTCTACGGCATCGATCCGACGAAAATGCCTTCGGCGACAGCGTGGAAATTAGGCACGGCGCTGGGCGACGCGCTCTTGGAACAATACGTGGCGGAAGAAGGCAAGTATCCCGAACAGGTCGGCATCATCGTTTGGGCCGGACCGAACTTGCGCAGCAACGGGCAATGTATCGCGGAAATTTTATATTTACTCGGGGTTAAACCGGTTTGGCGGGCGGAAACGGGACGCGTGGAACGGCTCGAAGTGCTTCCGCTTAACGAACTCGGCCGTCCGCGTATCGATGTGACTGCGCGCATCAGCGGCTTGGTGCGCGATTCGTTGCCGCAGGCGGTCGCGCTCATTAATCAGGCGGTCGCGCTGGTCGCGGATCTGGACGAACCGACGAATATCAATTTTGTTAAAAAACATATCGAAGCGGACGCGGCGGAATTGGCGGCGGCGGGAACCGATCCCGCGGCGGCGCTCAAAGAGGCGCGGTACCGCGTCTTCGGTTGCCCGCCCGGCGCGTACGGCGCCGGTGTCGGCAATGTGTTGGACGAAAAAAATTGGGAAAATGAATCCGATCTCGCCGACGCGTACTTGGCATGGGGCGGCTACGCTTACGATGAAAACGGCGCGGCGCACGCGTCGAAAGAAGCCTTCGCGCAACGTCTTAAAACGCTTGACGTCACCGTGAAAAACGAAGACACGAGCGATCTGAACCTGATGAGTTCGGACGATTTCAACGCGTACCATGGCGGCATGGTGGCGGCCAGCCGCGCTTTGGGCGGGAAAGCGCCGCGGTCCTACGTCGGCGACAGCTCGCAGCGCAGCCGGGTGCAGGTGCGCACGCTCGCCGAAGAATTCCAACGTGTCGTGCAGTCCGAAGCGCTTAACCCGAAATATATCAAAGGCATGATGCAGCACGGTTATAAAGGCGCGCTGGAACTTGCCAAGCGAGCGATGCTTTCCTACAGCTGGGACGCGACGTCGGGCGTTATGAATGACGCGCTTTACAATCGCATCACCGAATCCTACGTGCTCGATCCCGAAGTGCGGGAATGGATGCAAAAAGTCAATCCCTGGGCGCTGCACGAAATCAGTGAGACGATGCTCGAAGCGCGACAACGCGGCATGTGGAACGTGCCGGACGAAATGCTCGCCGAACTGCGCGACATTTACCTTGCGACGGAAGGCGATTTGGAAGAACGCAGCGAATGATCCTTGGAAAAAGAAAACGATGCTTGCTTGAAGGCAGACAATACATGATGGGTAGGTATTATGGAGACAAAAACATCGGCCGATTTGGCCAATAATGTACAAGATAAGGTGGGCAAGGCGGCTACGAGCGTCAGCAACGAGGTCACCGAGCAGGTCGACACGGCCACGCAATGGACCGCCAACGCATGGGATTTTCTTTTGACGCACCTGGTCGATTTTCTGATGGCGATTCTGATCTTCGTGATCGGCTACTACATCGCCCGTTTTCTGCGTGACAGTTTGGCGCGGGTGATGAAACGCTCCCGCCTGGATCAGCTGGTAGTCGACTTCGTGACGCAGGGCTTATATTTTTTCATTCTAATCCTGGTCGCGTTGGCGGCGCTGAACAAAATCGGCGTGCCGACAGATTCGTTTGTCATGGCTTTGGGCGGTGTCGGTTTAGGCGTCGGCTTGGCTTTGAAGGACAATATCAGCAACATGGCGGCCGGCATTCTGATCCTGGTTTTTCGACCGTTTCGGATCGGAAATTACGTGCGGGTCAGCAGCGCGGAAGGGACCGTGACGCAGATTACGTTGATGAATACGCACTTGCGCACGATCGGTCGCGAGGAAACCGTCGTGCCGAACGCGATGATGATCTCGAATGCGATCGTCAATTATTCCACGTATCCGACGCGTTGCATGGAGCTTTTGATCGATGTGGCGTACAGCTCCGACTTGGATCAGGTCGTCAGCGTTTTGAAAGATGTCGTCAAGCGTGACGGCGGCGTTCTGAATGCGGATGATATGCTGATCGGCGTGCGTGAATTCGCCGATAACAGCGTGCGCGTGTATATGCGCCCCGAAGTGGACTCGTTGGAATATTGGACGACGTATCATCGCTTAATGCAATCGATCAAAGAGGCTTTTGATGCGAACGGCATTGATATTCCGTTCCCGCACCGCGTGCTGGTATTGGAAAAGGCGGAAGACGCGCCGCCTCTGGCGGGCGTGCTGCCGGAGCAAGGCAAAGCGGAATAAATGTTCGCGGCGCGCTCGCGCAGACGATGAGCGTTGCGAAATATATCATGAAATAAAAAAGACACCGTGTCTGGTGTCTTTTTTATTTATTTCAATTTATGCAGCAGTCCTTCGCGCTTTAGAAATTCGCGCGCGACTTTCGCCGGATCCTGTTGTTCTTCGTCGACCTTGTAGTTCAAGTCCTGCGCGACTTTGTTATTGATGTGCGATCCGAGTTCATTCAAAGCGGCGATGACTTCCGGATGCTTTTCCGCGGCGTCCGTACGCAAGAGCGGGGTCGCGAAGTACGGCGGGAAGTAATGCCGATCATCGGCGAGCATGACCAAGTTGAATTTCCGCAGCAAGCCGTCGGTGGTATACGCGTTGACGACCTGCACGTCGTCGTTGAGCAGGGCGATGTAGCGCGACGAGCCGTCCAGTCCGGTCGTGCCCGCGAAATTCATGCCGTAGTAAGAGGTCAGACCGGGGAGGCCGTCTTTGCGATTGGTAAATTCGAACGTGGAGCCGACGACCAAATGCGGCGCCGCGGCGATCAAATCGCTCATTGTTTGCAAGCGGTATCGCTCGGCGGTGTCTTGACGGACGGCGAGAGCGTACGTATTGTCGAAGCCGTATTGCGGGAGCATCATGATTCCCATGGCCGTGAGTTCATCGCGACTGCGGCGATATACTTCATCGACATCGGTCAGAGGCTCGTGGCGCAATATGGAAACGTAGACGGTGCCGGTGTAATCCATGTAGAGATCGATGTTGCCCGTTTTCAGCGCTTCATAGGCGACCTGCGTGCCGCCGAGGTTCGTGTGGCGGGTGACGCGCAGATCGGTACGGTCTTCGATCATATCGGCCATCAGATGCGCCATGATAACGCCTTCCGTGAAATCTTTCGAGCCGACGATAATATCGCTTTGCGTTTCGGCGTAATTGCGCCAGACGGTGGTTCCCGCGCCGATGATGAGGAGCGCGGTGACGAGACCGATCAGCCATTTGGCGCGGCGGCGTTCTTTTTTGATCATCGCGCGCGTATGTTCCGGCGTAATCAGGGTCGCCATCGGCGTAACGAGTTCTTCCACGAGACCGAGCAGGTAGTCCACGGCGAGCGCCAGCAAGCAGGCGGGGATCGCGCCCGCGAGAATCATATTGTTATCGACGGTGCGAATGCCGGCGAAGACGAGATCACCCAAGCCGCCCGCGCCGATGAAGGCCGCGATCGTCATCAAACCGACCGAGGTGACGCCGCTGATACGGATTCCGGCCATGATGACCGGCAGCGCCAGCGGAAATTCCACTTTGCGCAGCACTTGCCAAGGAGAAAGACCGATCCCGACAGCGACTTCCTTGGTGCCGGGAGAAATTTGCGTCAGCCCCGTGTACGTATTTTTGATAATGGGCAAGAGGGAATAAATAATGACGACGAGTACCGCCGGCACGCGACCGATTCCGAAGAAGGGAATCGCGAAGCCCAACAGCGCCATGCTCGGAATCGCCTGCATGATGTTCGCCGTCTGCAATACCGGCGCTTGTAAAGGGCGACGTTTCGCGATCAGAATACCCAGCGGCACACCGATCAAAATCGAAATGCTGACGGCGATCACGGTCAGCTCGATGTGCTCCCACAGAAGCTCCATGATATGCGGCCAAGCGTTGGCGATGTAATTCAGAAAAGGATTCATGTCGGCATCTCCTTACCGTCTTTATGCAAGTATTGATGCGCGCTGATGGCGCTATCAGACAGAGCGTTTTTCGGACGCGATCGCCGCATTATTCTCGCCGAGGCGGATTTTTGTTTTCCGAACGGGCATTCGCGAGAACACGGCGCGTATGTTGAACACAGTATAGCACGCCGTTTATAAAAAAACGGAACACGCATAAATTTGCTCTCCGAAAAGTTGTTTTGGCGACAATGACATGAAATCTTTTGTTTTCACACAATAAAAAAGCTCCCGCGGGAGCTTTTTTATTGGCGTTTACTTTTTCAACAAGTTTTGTGAAGCGAGGAACTCATGAGCCACTTTTTCCGGATCCTGACGTTCTTCGTCCACTTTATAATTCAATTCACGCATGACTTCATCCGTCAGGAGCGGCGCGAGTTCATTCAGCGCGTCCACCACTTCCGGATGTTCTTCGGCGACTTCCGTACGCAGAAGCGGCGTCGCGTAGTACGGCGGGAAGTAATGCCGATCGTCTTCCAGTACTTTCAGGTTGAATTTCTTCAAAAGACCGTCGGTCATGAACGCGTCGATCGCCTGGACTTCATCGTTGTTAATGGCGATGTAACGCGAGGAGCTGTCGATGCCGAGCGCGTTAGCGAATGACAGACCGTACATTTGTGTCATGCCGTCCAAACCGTCGGGACGGTTTTTAAATTCAAAGGTCGTGCCGACATTCATATTCGACGCGACGGCGCGCAGATCACTGATCGTTTCCAGGTTATGCGCGGCCGCGAAATCCGGACGCACGGCGAGCGCGTACGTGTTATTGAAGGCGTATTGCGGCAGCATGGTGATGGAAAGCGGCGCCAGTCCCGCTTTACCTTCGTCATACACCCGCTGCATGTCGCTGATCGGTTCGTTTTTCAAAAGCGAAACGTAGACCGTGCCCGTGTAATCAAGATAAAGATCGATTTCTTTGCTCTTGAGCGCTTCAAACGCGACATTGGTGCCGCCTAAATTGATGCGTCGTTCTACGTTCAGACCCGTATGATCTTCAATGATTTCCGCCATCATGTGACCCATCAGGATATTTTCGGTGAAATCTTTCGTGCCGACGACCACATCCGCTTTCGGAGCGAACGCTTGCCGGATGCCGGCGTAGCCGCCGCCGAGCACGAGTAAAATCGCCAGCGACGCGATCAGAATTTTGGATCGACGGTGGCGGCCGATGACCGCTTGACGATCCGTTGTCGGCGAAAGCTGGGTGGCGATCGGCGTGACGAGTTGTTCGACCCGACCCAAGATGTAATCGACAGACAGAGCTAAAATACAGGCGGGAATCGCGCCCGCGAGAATCATATTGTTATCGACGGTGCGAATGCCGGCGAAGACGA
>USPU01000032.1 GCA_900556745.1 uncultured Veillonellaceae bacterium | reverse complement strand
GTGCAGAAGTCGCCGGGTTGTAAATGCAAATCGCAGCCGTCTAACGCGACTTTCGCATTGACCGAGCCGGGGAAAAATGTTTTTTTGAGGTTCGTCATATGAAGCATCAGGCACCTCGCTTCCCGGCCGACCATTGTTTTTGCACCAACGGCAAGGCCAACGCCAACGCCACCAAAACAGCGGTAAACAGTTTCAAATCGTTCGGCGGCATGCCCATGTACAAGACGACCGCGATCACGATGCGATACATAATCGAACCCAAAACAACGGAGCAAAGACTGTTTTTAAAACTGGACCGGCCGAAGAGCACTTCGCCGATGATGACGGCCGCCAGACCGATCACGATGGTGCCGATGCCCATGCCGACGTCGGCGAATCCCTGACTCTGCGCGACGAAAGCGCCGCAGAGCGCGACCAGCGCGTTGCTCAACAGCATGCCCAACACGATCATGCCGTCCGTATTGACGCCGAGCGCGCGAATCATGCGCGGATTATTGCCCGTCGCGCGAATCGCCGTGCCGAGTTCGGTGCCGAAAAACCAATACAGCAGCAAGCCGAAACCGACGGCCAACGAGAGTCCGACCAGAAAGGGCGTCCACATCGGCGGCGCGAAGCCGCCGGCTAAATCGGTAAACACCGTGCGCGCGCGCAATAAAGAAATATTCGCTTTCCCCATGATATGCAAATTCACGGAGTAAAGCGCGATCATCGTTAAAATACCGGCCAAGAGCGCGGGGATTTTCAGCTTCGTATGCAAGAGCGCGGTAACCGTGCCCGCCGCGGCGCCCGCCGCGAGTGACAAGAGCAGCGCCGTCCAGGGAGAGCCGCCGCCCGCGATCCACATCGCCGCGACCGCCGCGCCGAGAGGAAAGGTGCCCTCCACGGAAAGGTCGGCGATGTCCAATACCCGAAATGTCAAAAATACGCCGAGCGCCAGGAGCGACCAAATCAATCCCTGCGCTAAAGTGGCTACGAGTAAACTCAACTTCGTTCTCCTTCCCGCGTTCCTATACTTCCGTAAAACCGATATCCGTCGGCACGGTAATACCCAATAATTCCGCCTGCGCGCGGTTCAGCACGGGAACGAGTTCCGTTTGCGTTTCAATCGGCATGGTTTCCGGTTTCGCTTCGCCTTTGAGGATCTGCGCGCCCATCATGCCCGCCCGTAAGCCGAGCTTGTAGTAATCTACGGAAACCGACGCCAACGCGCCGTTTTTCACGTGCGCGATCTCGGCGCCGTAAACGGGTATGTTCTTTTCGTTCGTCACCGCGATCAACGCCAGTAACGCGGACGCCACCACATTATCCGTCGGCACGTATACCGCGTCGACTTCGCCCGTCATTTGGTACGCGGTCTGCGGGATGTCGTTCACCGACGCCACCGTAAATTTTTTCACGGTCATGCCCAGCGCTTGCGCCGCCGGCTCCAATGCTTTCACTTGCAGTTCGGAGTTGACCTCGCCCGCGTTATAGATGACGCCCAATGTTTTAACCTGCGGCGTCAATTTCCGCATCAGATCCAATTGCGCTTTCAAGTCGGTGCGGTCGCTGGTGCCGGTCACATTCGTTTGCGGTCGCGACTCGTCTTTGACAAGTCCCGCCGCCGCGAAGTCCGTCACCGCCGTCGCCACCACCGGTATTTCATGCGTGGCGTTCGCTACCGCTTGCGCCGCCGGCGTGGCCACCGCGTAAATCAATTGTTTTTTGCTAAATAAAAAATGCCGCACAATCGTATCCAAGTTAGACTGATCGCCTTGAGCGTTTTGGCTCTCCAGCGTATAATCAGCGCCCTCTTTCAGCCCCGCCTGCGTCATGCCGTCAGCAATGCCGCGAGCCGCTTCATCGAGCGCCGGATGCTGTACAATCTGCACCAATCCGACCGAATACGGTGTACCGCTTTGTTTATGTTCGACGGTCGCTCCACATCCTGCGAGCACGCCGCACAATACTATGCCTGCCAATCCTACCCACGCTGCCTTTTTGAGACGGTTTTTTTCCATCATTCTCATCCTTCCCTGCTACTCTGCTACTCATTCTGCCATCCTGCTTATGCTGCCATACGCTATCTGTCAAAAGATAGTTGAACAGTATTTTACAAGAAAGCGCGCAAAAAGTCCAGCATCTATAATCACATTTTTGAAAAAGCGGCATTCGCGACCATCGTCAAATAAAAAAAGAACCCGCAAAGGGGTTCTTTAATCGTTGATGCGGTAAATCGTTTTCGCGTTGCGGGAAGTGATTTCGATCATTTTTTCGACCGGCATGTCGTGCAAACGGGCGAGTTCTTCCGCGACGTAGTACACGCGCGTCGGATCGTTGCGCCGACCGCGGAACGGCGGCGGCGTGAGGTAGGGACTGTCCGTTTCGATCAACAGACGATCAAGCGGCAGACGCCGCGCCACATCTTTTAATTTCGTGCTTTTCGGGAACACCACGGTGCCGGAAAAGGAAATGTAAAAGCCCAATTTCAATAATTCGGCGGCCATTTCATAACTGCCGCTGTAGCAGTGCAAAATGCCGCGCAGGCGAGGATGCGCCTCTTCCTGCAAAATCCGCAGGGTGTCGCCGTGCGCGTCGCGATCGTGAATGATGATCGGCAAGTCCAGCTCGATCCCCAACTTCACGAAGCGGCGAAAAACCTCCTGCTGAATATCCCGCGGGCTGTTGTCGTAGTAGTAATCGAGACCTATCTCACCGATGGCGACTACTTTTTTCTCCGTTTGCGCCCATGTTTTGATTTGCGCGAAATCTTCTTCCGTCATCGCCGCGGCCAAGTGCGGATGTACGCCCACCGCGCAATAAAACGCGGGGTATTGTTCCGCCAGCGCCAACGCTTGCGCGCCGGTTTTCCTGTCTTCGCCGGGAATGACCACATGCTCGACCGTTTTCAATACTTCCGCGATCATTTCTTCGCGATCGTACTGAAATTTTTCATCGTAAAGATGGGCATGCGTATCGAACAGCATTTTATTTCACCCGACTCCCGGCCGGCAGATCCGGCAGGAACGGAACGTGCAACGCGCCGTCTTGCGAACCGGCCAAAATCATGCCCTGCGACAATACGCCACGCAATTTGACCGGTTTCAAATTGGTCACCACAATCACATGTTTGCCGACCAATTCTTCCGGCTGATAATGCTGCGCGATGCCGCTCACGATGCTGCGTTCTTCATCGCCCAAGGTCACCGTCAAATGCAATAATTTATCCGCTTTTTCTACCTTTTCACAAGCGAGCACTTCCGCGACGCGCAAATCCAATTTCGCGAAATCATCAATCGTGATCTGCGGTTTTTCGTCCGCGGCTTCCTGCTTGCCGTCTTTGGCGGCAGTTTCCGGCTGCGTTTTCGCCGTCGCTTGCATCGGTTTCGTTTCTTCCGTCAATTTCTTCTCCTCCGTAACAGTGTCTAATTCATGGCGCGGGAATAAGGGTTGCGTTTTATGCACGGTTGTGCCGCTCGGATAGGTTTCCGGCGCCGCTCCGTCAAGACGCGCCGCGGCGAAATCCGCCAAGCCCAATTGCGCCCACATGTTTTCCGCCGCCTGCGGAATCAGCGGCGCTACCAAGATGGCGACCGTGCGCAGACCGTCGACAAGGTGGTAAAGAACGCTGTCCAAGTCGGCCGGCGCCGTTCCTTTGCTTAATTTCCAAGGTTCTGTCGTGTCAATGTATTTATTTAACGCGCGGACATATACCCAAACCGCCTTAAAGGCGTCATTCATCGCGAGCTTATCCATGTCCCGCGTATAGCTTGCGACCGTTTCCCGCGCCAGTTTCGTCAACGCCGCGTTGGCGTCAGCGACTACGGCGCCAAGCGGCGCGTCAGTCGCCGTGACAACGCCGTCACGATATTTTTCGACCATTGTCAGCGTACGGTGCAAGAGGTTGCCGAGATCATTCGCCAAATCCGAATTCGTTTTTTTGATCAAACGTTCGCGACTGAAATTGCCGTCCTGACCGAGCGAGATATCGGTGGTGAGGAAGTAGCGAATCGCGTCCGCTCCGAATTCGTCCAACAGCGGCATCGGATCGACAACGTTGCCGATGCTTTTGCTCATCTTCACACCATCGACGATCAGCCAGCCGTGGCCGTACACTTTTTTCGGCAAGGGCAGGCCGAGGCTCATCAGCATGATCGGCCAGATAATGGCGTGGAAACGCACGATTTCTTTACCGACCAGGTGCAGATCCGCCGGCCAATAATGCTCGAATTTTTCCGGCGCGTCGAGGTAGCCGATACCGGTCAAATAGTTGACGAGCGCGTCAAACCATACGTAAACGACATGCTTATGGTCAAAGGGTACGGGAATGCCCCAATCGAAACTCGAACGCGACACGCTCAAATCTTCCAGACCGCTTTTCACGAATTCAATCATTTCATTGCGGCGCGACGCCGGCTGAATGAAATCCGGATTTTCTTCAATGAATTGCAACCAGCGATCCGCGTAATTGCTCATTCGGAAGAAATAGCTTTCCTCCTTGACGAGTTCGACAGGACGGCCGCAATCGGGACAGGTATGATCCGGACCTAATTTATTTTCCGGCCAAAACGTTTCATCGGGCGTGCAATACCAGCCTTCGTACTGCGATTTATAAATATCGCCTTTGTCGTAGGCTTTTTGGAACAGCGCCTGCACCACTTCCGCATGGCGTTGTTCCGTCGTGCGGACAAAATCATCATTGGTAATATTCAGTTTTTTCCACAGCTTCTGGAAACCGGCCACGATATGATCGACGTAGGCTTGCGGCGTGACGCCCGCTTCTTCGGCTTTGCGTTGAATTTTTTGACCGTGTTCATCCGAACCCGTCAGGAAAAACACATCCTCGCCTTTCAAACGGTGGTACCGCGCCAAGACGTCGGCGAGCGTTGTGCAGTAGGTGTGACCGATATGCAATTGCGCGCTCGGATAGTAAATCGGCGTCGTTATATAAAAAGTCGGTTTCTTATGGGCTTGTTCCATTAATGAGCCTCTTTCTGTAAAGATAAACAATGAGAATATACTTCGCGGCGGGAAACGCCCGCCTGCTCCGCGACGATTTTACACGCCACGCTGTATTTTATACCTTGCGCCACCAATTCGGCAACCGCACGGGGCCAGGATTCTTTCGCCGGCGCTTCTTTTTCCGCAGGCTCCGCACCGGCGATCATGATAACGAATTCGCCGCGCGGCGCTTTCATATCCGCGTGCTCCCTGAGTTGCGCCAGCGACCCGCGATAAAAGGTTTCAAATTTTTTCGTAAGTTCGCGCGCGATGACCGCCGAACGATCGCCCAGCGTCGCTTGCAAAACGGCGAGCGTTTCTCCCAGCCGATGCGGCGCTTCATAAAAGAGCAAGGTGGCGGGTTCGTCCGTAAGCGTCGCCAACAGCGCCTCGCGTTTCGCTTTCGTGCGCGGCAAAAAGCCGATGAAGCGAAATGTTTTCGTATCTAAGCCGGAGGCGATCAAGGCCGTCAACGCGGCATTCGCGCCGGGCAGCGGCACGATCGTAATGCCGGCCGCCACCGCCCGCTCCACCAAGTCGCTCCCGGGATCGGCGATCGCCGGCATGCCGGCGTCACTCACCTGCGCGATATCTTCGCCCGCCAACAAACGTTCGATCAATTTCGGACCGGCGGTGTCTTTATTGTGCTCATGGTAAGAAAAAAGCGGCGTCGTGATTTCATAATGGCGGCATAAAAGTCGGGTATGACGGGTGTCTTCGCACGCGATCAACGCCACGTCCCGCAACGTCGCGACGGCGCGATACGTCATATCCTGCAAGTTGCCGATAGGTGTCGGCACTAAATATAATGTACCTTTCAATCGGCAACTTCCTTTCCGTATAAACGTAAAATATCCGGCGTATAGTCGCCGTGATCATCATGCACAAAAAGCGGCGGCAAAACGGTACAGTCGGCGCGGCCGTTCATGCGCGCTTCCAGCAGCACCAACTTCGCCGGCAAACCCTGCCGACTGTGCACAAACTGCAAGCGTTTAACGGCAAGTTTCGCCGCTTCCAAGGCCGCGCACCATTCCGCCGTTCGATCGGCGCGCTGCACGAGCGCGAACCGCCCGCCGTAACGCAGTAAGTACGCGGCTGCCGCGATGACATCCTGTTTCGTAGCCGTCGTTTCATGTCGCGCCGCGGCAACCCCCGTCAATTGCGAGCGATCGCCGCCACCGAGCGCGCGATACGGCGGATTGCAAATGACGAGATCGGCGCTGTTGGCGGGAAATAATTCCCGATGGCGGCGATAATCCGCTTCGCGCACTTTAATTTGCGCCGCGCGGCCGGATTTAACTCCACCGCGGTAATGTCCCTTGCGCCGCGGCTCGTGAGCAAGAGCGCGAGCACCCCCGTGCCCGTGCCCAGATCCCAAACGCGATCGGCCTTTTTGAGGCTCGCGAATTGCGCCAAAAGAACCGAGTCCAGCGAAAAACAAAATTCATCCGAACGTTGGATAATCTTCATGTCGTCACGAATCAAATCGTCCAGCCGTTCGCCCGGGCGCAGTATGAAGTCGGTGCTAGCCACGAACCTCTCGCACCTCGTCCCAACTCCACTCGGTCCGACGCTGATTCTCCATCTGCACGCTGACCGTGCGTTTGTTCGCGTTGACCCGCTGCACTTTCCCGCGGCCTTCCGGCGTGTCGACATTCTTACCGACGCGCGGTGCCGCCGGCTGCTTTTGTTTCTTATGCGGGCAGCTGCAGGTCTTGCACAGTTCGCCGCCTTTTTTATACATGTCGTTTTCGTAACGCAAACAGCACATCAGGCGGCCGCACGCGCCGGACACTTTCGTCGGATTGAGCGAGAGTCCTTGATTTTTCGCCATGCGAATGGACACCGAAGAAAATTCTCCGAGCCATGCCGCGCAGCAATACTCCCGACCGCAAGGTCCGATACCGTTCAACTCTTTCGCCTCATCGCGCACACCGACTTGTCGCAGCTCGATGCGCGTATGGAAAACGGACGCCAAATCGCGCACCAATTCACGGAAATCGACGCGCCCGTCAGCGGTAAAGAAGAAAACGATTTTATTCATATCGAACGCGTATTCGACATTGATCAGCTTCATCGGCAAACCGTGACGCTTGATTTTCTCTTTGCAGATGACAAAAGCGCGCGCCTGCCGTTCTTTATTTTGTTGTACCTGCTTCAAATCCTGCGGGGTCGCTAAACGCAGCACCGGTTTCAACGGCGCGGCGATCTCTTCCTCCCGCACGTCGCGCGGACCGATGACAACGCGTCCGTATTCTTTTCCCCAGGCTGTTTCCACAATAATTTCATCATCGGGAACAACGGTCAGTTTCCGCGGATCAAAATAATAAATCTTGCCGGCCTGCTTAAAGCGTACTCCTACTACGGTTGGCATGGCGGCTCCTTTCTACCAATGTATTCAGTTCTAAGATCACCATATCGCCGATCAGCTTGGTCGCGATATTCAATTCGTTGGCTCGCAACGCCTCGCGTAAAATCGGCGTGACCTCTAAAATCGTTGTGGCATTCCAAGCGGCTGCCAGCTTTCGCAACCGGTTTTCGACAAAAGGCAGTCGTAAAAGCGTTACATTATCCGTCGTAATGAGAATCGCCAAGTCATGCGCGACCCATTCCAGCCAATGAATGTACACTGCTAAGTCCGCGCGTTCATGCGCCTGCCATAACGCGCTCAAATCGAGGTACGGCGTGGAACTGGCGCCGAGTGTTTCAAAAAACGTAAGCGCCGCATCGGCGCTTGCTTTCAAATCGCCCTGCAACAACGCGACGGCCAGACCCGGATTTCCTTCGGAGACGGCGAAAAGCATTTGCGCCTCTTTGGCGGAGCGTTTCTGCGTCGCGAGCCACGCCGCGAATGTCTGCGCATCGTACGCGGCAAAAGCGTACCGAACGACGCGCGAACGAATCGTCGGCAAAAGGCCGGTATCACTTTGCGCAAGCAAAATAAAATACGTATTTTCCGGCGGCTCTTCCAAGGTTTTCAAAAGCGCATTCGCCGCCGCGACGTTCAAACGGTCCGCGGCCTGCAAAACTACTACGCGCGCGCCCCCATGAGTGCGGCTGAGCGCCTTTTCCACCGCACGAATCTGGCCGATTTTAATTTCGCTTCCCTGCGGGGAAACGCTGAAAAAATCGGCTTCATCCGCGAGATAAAACGCGTCTTTCGGCCATTCATCCGCCGGCGTCACGCGCAGTTCGCGCCCCAACATCCGCGCCGCCAATCGCCACGCGGTCGCCGCTTTGCCCAGTCCCGCCGCGCCGACAAACAACAACGCGTGCGGCAGTCTGCCGGTTTGCCACTCCGTTTGTAACCGGGACCAAATCGCAGGATGCGCCGGTATTTCAGTGCTCATAATCTCTCCCCGCGACACGCTTACGTATCAATCATAATTAATAAACTATATTATAACATATATTTTTTGACTTCTTCAGGGCCCCGACGCCGCCGCACGTTGCGGCAAGCGGAAAACCGTGACCGTTATCGCTCTACGCTTTTTTCATAATAAACGAGATCTCACTCATCATAAAAGAGGGAAGATGTTTCCGATCTTCCCTCTTTTGCTTTACCTTATTGCGTTGCCGTCAATCCGTTTACTTTCATTCGTCATTTCCGTTTTCGCGAGTATTTTGACGAAGGGTGTCAATGCGGCGCTGTCATAAGACCGTTCAGTTTTGCAACAGGAAATCGCTCTCGACCGGAATTTGCTCTTTGCCGACGAGGTAATCCGCTAATTTGGTAAAGATGGTGTATCCGCCCGAACGAAAAGCCACGCTTTCCCACGTGAGCAGTTCTTCTTTATCAACGTCCCACCACTGCTCGGTGAGCGCCATACCATAATTGCGATTGGTGCTTTCCCGTTCGGGATAAATAGAAAGCGGCAACCACAGTAAATATTTGGCGCCTCGCGCGCGCGCCGTCGTCAATGCGTCGGACAGTTCCAATTCTCGGTAATCGCGCGCGATGCGTTGCGTTTCCGGTAAGACCGCCGCATAAATGGCGGTATTGCGATACGCTTGGATGATGCGCGGCGCAAGTCCCATGTCCGTTGTCAACGCGGGCGCGGCTACATAGATATCGACCGGTCCCGATGTCGGCAGGTTCGCGGAAAAGGTCCACGCCGCCTGGTAAAACGCCTCGTCCAAGAAACCGATCATCGTGTGCGGTATGCCTTGCGACGGCGTATGCAAACTCCAAGTGATCGAGTTGGGATTGCTGCGATAGCGATAATTCACCAAACGAAACAGACGCGGAATCAAATCCGCTTCCATGCGAAAATTGACCGCCGGATACTGACCGATCGCGCGGCTGCCGAAAGAGTTGACAAAATCCGGCGCGGCAAACGTAATG
>USPU01000031.1 GCA_900556745.1 uncultured Veillonellaceae bacterium | reverse complement strand
GGCTTTAATTTATTGTGTAGAAGACGATGAAAATATTCGTGACCTCATGGTGTATGCGCTGGAGAGCCAGCAGTATGAAGTCGGTAAATTCGAGTCGGGCGAAGAATTGTTTGCGGCGCTGGAAGAAAAAGTGCCGGATCTGATATTGCTCGATATTATGTTACCCGGCGACGACGGCTTAACGATTTTGCGCAAATTACGGAGCCATGCGGCGTACGACGGCGTCATGGTGATTTTAGTGACGGCCAAGAGCGCGGAATATGATGTCATCACAGGTCTCGATATCGGCGCGGACGATTACATTCGCAAACCGTTCGGGATTATGGAAATGATTTCCCGCGTGCGCGCCGTATTACGGCGCCAGGGCTACCGCGCATTCGCAGGTGATGTGTATGAATGCGGACCGATCCGCCTGGATCGTAAACGCTATCGCGTGCAGGTGGACGGCGAAGATGTGACGCTTACGGCCAAGGAATTCGAGTTGCTCGCGTACCTGTTGCTGAATAAAGAAATCGTTCTTTCCCGCGAACAAATTATGGAACACGTTTGGGAAATTACGCATTTCATTGAAAGTCGTACGGTCGACATGCATATTATGAGCTTGCGCCAAAAACTTGGCGACGCGGGAAGCATGATTCAAACGATACGCGGTGTCGGCTACAAACTGGGTGAAGAACGATGAAAAAAAGTATTTACTCCGCGTTGGTAAGCATCAGCATCGTAGCGGTGCTGTTGACTTTACTGGCAAGCATGTGGTTTTACTATTCCGGTGTCCGTAAAGAAGCGGAAACGCATCTCCAACAGATGACGACCGTATTGGCAGACGGCATGCGCAATCAACCGGTACCGGTCGACTGGCTGGCGGCATCGGTGGCCGGTATTGACGACATGACGCGCGTAACCTGGATTGATGCGGCCGGTAAGGTACGTTTTGAATCGGCTTACAACGCGGACCAAATGGAAAATCATCTGGAACGCGAAGAAGTCAAGGCCGCCTTGGCCCATGGCGAAGGCGCGAGCCGCCGGGAATCCGGTACGTTGGCGCGGGAAACTTCATACTATGCGCTGCGTTTGGACGACGGATCCGTTCTGCGTACGGCGGTGGATCGCGGCAGCTTATTGGCGATTATGCAACGCGCGTTACCGGGCGTTTTAGGTGTACTGGCGGTCATCCTGATCGCTTGCTTCTTCCTGGCCGGTTACTTGACGCGGCATCTTTTGCAACCTTTGCGTCAGGCGGGGGAAGCGGTCGATGCGATGATCTCGGGGCAACCGGTGCCTTATATGCTCGGCGTGCCGGAACTCGATCCCATCTTAGCGAGAACACGTGCGCAGCAGGAAAACATTTCGCATTATATTGATGAAATTAATGACGAGCGCAGCCGCACCCGTCACATGATGGATACGCTTACGGAAGGCGTCATTTTGCTGGATCGCGGACAATCCATCTTGGACTACAACAATGTCACGGCCAAGATCTTCCAATTAACAAGCGATGTGCACGGCCAAAGCGCGGCCGCGTTGGATCAGAGCTCCGCGTGGCTGACCTGCATTCAGGACGCCATGAAAACCGGCGAATCGTCCACCGAGCTTACTTTGTGCGAGCGGATCTATCGCGTGCGCGCCCGCCGCACGGAAAGCAGTAATGATGACTTTACCGTATTGCTGGTCGTTCGCGATGTGACGGAAACCGCCTTGGCGGAACAACGTCGTCGCGAATTTTCGGCGAATGTTTCGCATGAATTGAATACGCCGCTCACTTCGATTCGCGGCTACGCCGAACTGCTTTTGAACGGCCTGTATCATAATGCCGACGAAGTGAAGAACTTTGCGCGGCGGATGATTCAGGAATCAAATCGCCTGCTGGGACTCATTCAAAACATCATGCGTCTGTCACGCATTGAAGAGGCGAATGAACCGTATCAATGGCAAAATGTGTCGCTTCACTACATTGCCGAGCAGGTGACCGATCTTTTGGAAATGCAGTCCGAGAAAAAGAATATCCGGATGCGGGTGCACGGTGATCGGGGCTACGTTTTCGGCGACGCCCGTCTGCTTTTTGAACTCGTCTTGAATTTAGCGGATAATGCGGTCAAATATAATCGCGAAGGCGGCAGCGTGGATGTGACCATCCGCGACGGTGAAGACGACGTTACATTGACGGTAAAAGATACCGGCGTCGGTATTCCCATTGAACAACAAAACTATATTTTCGAACGTTTTTATCGCGTGGAACAAAGCCGCTCGAAAGAGACCGGCGGTTCCGGTTTGGGCTTGGCGATTGTCAAGCATATCGTCGCCTTGCACCATGGCGAATTGACCTTGGCGAGTCAGCCGAAAGAAGGCACCGCGATTACGGTAACCTTACCGAAAAAGCAACCCGACGCAAAGGAAACCGAAAAAACGCAAAGCGCTGACGATGTGACGAACGACGGCGACGTTTCCCACGTCGTAACGAAATAGGTAAACAGCCGCCTTACTAAGACGGCTGTTTTTTTGCGCCGAAATGCATCGTCTGGAAACAAGCGCGCAGGACCCGCTTTACTCCGCTCAAAATGCATCGCATGCGGACAAGTGTGCTATAATAATAGGCAATTTGAAGGAAGCGAGGGATAGTCATGACGATAAGTGTAGCAGCACCGCAAGCCTATGGGAAAAAGGCGAATGATGTGATTTTCGGCGCCAATGATGCGGCGGTCAAAGCGGCGCAGAAATATGGTAAAGAAAAAGTAACCAACGCGACCATCGGCGCGATTTTGGACGAGAATGAAGATCTGGTGTGTCTGCCGACGGTAGAGAAAGTATACCGCGGCCTTTCGATGCGTGATGTGATTCAATACGCGCCGATCGCGGGCCTGCCGGATTTTCTCACCGAAGTGCAGAATCGTTGTTTCGGCGCGTACCGACCCGCGGCGGAGATTGCGGCGGTGGCCACGGCCGGCGGCACCGGCGGCATTCACAACACCATTCATAATTACACCGAATGGGGCGATGAAGTGTTGACCAGCGACTGGTACTGGGGCGCGTACAGCGTGCTTTGCAATGACAACGGTCGCAAACTTCGCACCTTCCGCTTGTTTACCGATGATCTGCAATGGAATCAGGACGATTTCGCGCAGCATGTGGAAGCGATCGCGGAGCGTCAGGATCAGGTGCTCGTGATTTTGAACACGCCGGCGCACAATCCGACCGGCTACAGCCTTTCCGACGAAGACTGGCAGCAGGCGTTGGGAACGCTGAAAGAAGTCGCGGCGCGTCCGGAGAAACATGTGATCCTCCTCGTCGATGTTTCATACTTGGATTTCGCGGGCGATGAAGAAACATCGCGGAGCTTTTTCCGTCACTTCGAGAATTTGCCCGAGAATTTGCTCGTGGTCGTTTGCTACAGCATGTCCAAAGGATTTACCATGTACGGACAGCGTATCGGCGCGATGATCGGCATCACGTCTTCGCCGCAAATCGCGCAGGAATTTAAAGACATCAACCAATATACGAGTCGGGCGACCTGGTCGAATATCAATCGGGCCGGCATGCAAACACTGGTCACGATCAGTCAGGATGCGAAACTTTTGCAACAGTTCCAAGCGGAACAGGCGGAATATTTCGCGCTTATCCGTGATCGCGCCGCGCTCTTCATGCAGGAAGCGGCGGAGGTGGAACTGCCGGTTTTACCGTATCGCGCCGGCTTTTTCCTGAGCGTGCCGAGCCGTGATTCAAAAGCGGTTTGCGCGCTGATGAACCGGGATAATATTTTCCCCGTGCCGTTGAAAGCCGGTGTGCGTTTGGCGGTGTGCGCGGTGACCAAAGCAAAGATGCCGGGCATTGCGACCAAACTCAAAGCGGCCTGGGAACAAGTCGAACACGCGTAAAAAGTTCCGCTTCGGCGGAACTTTTTCTTTGCCCTGAAACTTGTTTCCGAGGTTGTTTTTCGTTATACTTAATAAATAGACTAATTTGTCAATTATTAAATTTGCAACGCAAGGAGTCCGGATGAGTTTACAACAAACAATCGCCAAAAAAGTGACCTACTCGGGGATCGGTTTACACTCCGGGCAGCCGGTGCGGCTTTCGTTTGTCCCCGCGCCGGTGGATAGCGGGATTCGGTTTCGCCGCACGGACATCTCGGAAAACGATACAGTTCCTGCGCAGATTCGTTATGTGACGAATACGATGCGGGCGACGACGCTCGAAAACGGAGCGGTCATGGTGACGACCGTCGAGCATGTTCTGAGCGCGATTCGGGCGCTGGAGATCGGTAATATCATCGTGGAACTGGACTCGGTGGAACCGCCGGTCGGTGACGGCAGCGCGGCGGTATTCGTGGGTCTGCTGGACGAAGCGGGAATCATGACGCAAGATGCGGAACGCCGCTATTTACCCGTGACCAAAAGTGTCGGTGTGTACGATACGCCGAATGACCGATTTATTGTCGCCTTGCCGTATGACGGTTTTCGCGTTACCTTCCTGGCCGAAAAAGAAGATCATCCGTTACTGCGGCTGCAGGCGATGGATATTGAAATCACGACGGAAAATTACCGGAACAGCATTATGCGGGCGCGCACGATCGGTTTTACGGAAGAGTTGGAGCAACTGCGCAAGATGGGACTGGGGCGCGGCGGGACGCTGGAAAACGCCGTGGTGTATTCGCCGACGGAAGTGCTTTCCGAATTGCGATACCCGAACGAAGTAGTGCGCCACAAGATTCTCGACGTGATCGGTGATCTGGCCTTGGCGGGACCGTTGAAAGCGCATATCATTGCGCGCAAGTCCGGTCATCAACTGAATACGGAACTGGCTCGCCGTTTGGTCGAGTCGGTCGCAAAGGAGGATCCGGTATGAAACTTGAAGTTACTGAAATTATGGAAATTTTGCCGCATCGTTACCCCATGCTGCTGGTGGATCGCATTTTAGAATTGGAACCGATGAAACGCGCCGTCGGCATCAAAAACGTGACATTGAACGATCCGTATTTTCAAGGTCATTTTCCCGGAAATCCGATCATGCCGGGCGTGCTTTTGTGCGAAGCCATGGCGCAAGTCGGCGGTGTGGCCCTGCTGTATCCGGAAGAGCATCGCGGCATGACGCCGATGTTCACCGGGATGGATAAAGTTCGCTTTCGCATGTCCGTGCGGCCGGGTGATACCTTCCGCAGCGAAATCGAAATATTGAAAACCAAAGGAAATGTAGGAAAAATCGCCTGCCGCGGCTATGTGGGCGACGAGCTGGCGGTGCAAGGCGAATTCATGTTTTATCTTTCGCCCAAGAAAGACGATCAAGCCGATCAAAAAGCATGAATTGAGTCAAAAACGTGAGCAATTTATTGAATTCCCATTCTAGACATCGCTAATGGCACGAGAAAGCTTAAAATGGAAGTTATATATTTGACCGGAATGCGGATTATAAAATAAACGATAAAACTGAGCTGATTCATACAGTTTACATAGCAAATAGCGGGAGAGATAGTATGGGATTACAACTTGTAGAAAAGCATGAACCGAATATTCACGAAACGGCGGTAGTCGATCCGAGCGCGGTTCTGCACAGTAACGTAGAAATCGGGCCGTACGCCGTGATCGGCGCGGATACGGTGATCGGAGAAGGCACGCGTATTGATGCGCATGTCGTCATTCATCCGTATACCACGATCGGCAAATATTGCCACATTTACCCCGGCGCCTCGATCGGCAGCGATCCGCAGGATCTGAAATTCGAAGGGGAACGCAGCACGACATCCGTCGGAGATTATACGGACATTCGCGAATTCGTGACCATCAGCCGCGCGACCGGTGAAGGACAGGAAACGCACGTCGGTTCGCATTGCCTGTTGCAGGCGTATACGCATGTCGCGCATAACTGCAATGTGGGTAACCATGTAGTGATCAGCAGTTTCGCGGGTCTGGCGGGCCATGTAGTCGTTGAAGACCGCGCTGTCATCGGCGGTATGGCCGGTGTTCATCAGTTTGTGAAAATCGGTCGTAACTGCATGATCGGCGCGATGACCAAAGTAGTTCAGGATGTGCCGCCGTTCGTGATCGCGGACGGTAATCCGGCGCGCGTTGTCGGACTGAACAGTGTCGGCATGGCGCGCAGCGGTATTTCCGCCGACGTCAAACGCGACTTGAAACGCGCGTACCGACTTTTATATCGTTCCAATCTGCGCCTTTCGGAAGCGATTTCTGAAATGGAACACGAACTGAACGCATCGGAAGAAGTGGAACACATGTTACGCTTCCTGCGTAATTGCGAGCGCGGTATTTGCCGCGTGCGCCGCGAATAGAAAAAGTAACGCCCGCGACCGCGGGCGTTTTTATTTGTCGGCTAAACGGCGGCGAAGGATAGAGGATGATCCTGCGCCACTGCCACACAATAATGCGGATTTACTCATGACGGGGCGCGTGTGGCATGTACTCAAAAAGGAAAAAGCGTAACCGTGCCGAATATGAAGCATGAGGAATAGAAGAAAAGTTGCGCGGTAGGACAGGTCAAGACGGGTAAAAATGGAAGTAGTAAGGGGAGTGAGGTAAATGAAGAAAGAAGTTGAAGATGCGATAAAATTATATGATGAAACTTTTGAGTACACATTCCCAACTATTCCATTACTAATGGACATACCAGATGATGAAGTGATAGAAATGATAAACAAATGTGTTGTAGAGGGTAAAGACGTGTACGAGATGGGTTATTTATCGTTAGACCCAAACATTGTTTATTAAAGGTTTCAAGAGGCTTTTATAAAGGGGTGAGAGCATGGAAGGAATAAATAGTCAGGCTTGGCGCGACAACTTAAGACTGTATAAGCAAGCGGAGAAGGAATATTTCATAACATTTGGTGCGGAATCATTGGATTATGTCTATTTATGGGATCCTCTTCATGTTGATTCTGATGACTTGGTAGCCGGAGCGAAGAAACTGCGAGATGCTATTAGGACGGGCGTTCCGCTTGACAACACGCCACCGAATCCGGATATGCCGGAAATCATATACTAACTGACCACCGACGCAGATGCCGTGTTTAATACGGAAAGGGTTGATTAAACATGCAGATTAAACCCTATTTTATGAAGAACAAAGAGTGGTACCGTCACGATGCGAAAGAAAATAAGTATGTGCTGACTGAAAAAGCGCCACCGAAAGCGCAAGAAAGCTATCGAGAATTTTATGCGTTTTTTGAAATGGATAAGGACGGGTTCGTTAAAAATTAGCCGACCACCGACGAAGATACCGCGGGCGTTTTTATTTGTCGGTTAAACGGCGGCGAATAATAGAGAGTGAGCCAGACACGGGCAAGAGCGTAACCGCGCCGGGCATGACATATGACGAATGGAAAGAGAAACATGTGGGTAATTCAGGTAAAGATAAAGAGTATAATGTAATTAGGGAGATAAAAGGCAGACCGAATAAGTATGTTGTCGATAAAATATCGAGCGGCGCATATGGGGCAAAATTAACGAAGAAAAGCAAAAACCGCATATGGAATCGACAGCAGGGAAAGGAAAGAGTTATTTGTTTGATACCGTAGACCCGCAAGAGTTGTACGATAATTATGCAGGGGCGGGGACAATAGTAAAAACACGTAATGGAAATAACACAAATAAAGAAGAATGCGTTGCCAATAAATACATAGGAATAGATGTTTCCAGTGGATTAAAGACAAGAAAGTTTAAGATTCATCATTCAAAAAGTAGAACGCATATTGTACCCAAGAGGGAGAGGGAAAATGGTAGAGATAAAAAATAAGTGGTTTGGAAAGAAAGTAAGAATTATTGATATAGATAGCAAAGAATTTATCGGAATTGTAGATGGAATTACTGGGGCGGCAGATAACGACGAAACCGGAAGAGATTCATTGGATTTAGACGACGGTAAAAACATAATTTTCTTTAGTGATAATGAGATAGCAAGCGTTGAGATTATAGAAGAATAAAACCACGGTATAAAAGCCGTGGTTTTTTAGTGAGATTTTAGGTAATAAGCACTCGCAAGGGTGCTTTTTATATTGCCTTTTTGGCATTGCAGGCGTAAAAGAACAAGACCGGAAACGGCGGGAGAGTAAAAACTGATTGCGCAAAATTGAGCGGAGCATGGAACGGGCAAGACGCATATGGAGCGTACGTCACGGGAAACTGCCTGCGCGGATGAAAGTTTTCTGAGGATTCGCGACGGATGGCCCGTATTGTCGCAACAATCACATATTGCAGGGCTAAATGTGATAAAATAAACTAAGTTAAAAGGGGGAGTTTATGGCGACAGTCGGTTTGTTGGCGGGGATCGGCAAATTGCCGGTGACGTTTTTGCGCGAGGCGAAGCGCTTGGGGGAACGTGTCGTGACGATTGCCGTCGTCGATGCGGTGGAACCGGAGTTGGCGCAAGAATCGGATCAGTTTTATCAGATTAAAATCACGAAACTGGGTTCGATATTGAAAACGCTGCAGCGGGAAGGCGTGACCGAGGCGACGATGCTCGGCAAAGTCACCAAAGAAATTTTATATGGCAATTTAGGCATCCCGGATTGGCGCGCGCTGCAATTTTTGCGGCGGGTACGGGATCGTAAAGATGATACGATTATGCTGGCATTGGTTGACGAATTGGCGGACATCGGCGTCACCGTTTTGGATCAGACGCGCTACCTCACGCCGCTGATGCCGCCGCCGCAAGTGTTCACGAAACGGCAGCCGACCGCGGCGGAGTGGGATGATATCCGCTTCGGTTTCGCGTTGGCCAAACAGATCGGGGCGCTCGATATCGGTCAGACGGTTGTCGTCGCGCGTCAAGCCGCGATGGCGATTGAGGCGATCGAAGGCACGGATGCCTGCATTATGCGCGGTTGCGCATTAGCGCGTCAGGGCGCGGTGGTCGTTAAAACGGCGAAACCGCAACAGGACGTGCGTTTTGACGTACCCGCGATCGGTTTGACGACATTGCATTCGCTCCTGGAACATAAAGGCGCGGTGCTTGCGATTGAGGCGCAACGCACTTTATTTGTGGAACAGGAAGAAGTCATCGCGCTCGCCGATCAAAAAGGCGTGGCGATCTGCGCTGTTTCCGCGGAGTCGTTGTCACGATGAAAGTGTTTTTTTCGGCCGGTGAGGCCTCCGGAGATTGGCATGCGGCCGCCGTCGCTCGCGCGCTCAAAGAGCGCGTTCCCGCGCTTGAAATGCAGGGGATGGGCGGCGCGGAAATGCGCGCCGCCGGCGTGACGGTCGTGCATGATATCGCGGACCTGGGAGTCATCGGGATTGCGGAAATTATTCGCAAATTACCGTTTTTCTTTCGGTTGCGTTCGGAACTGGTGGAAGCCATTCGCCGCCAGCAGCCGGATGTGGTCGTCTGCGTGGATTATCCGGGCTTTAATATGAAGCTCGCGCAAGCCGTCAAAAAAGAGCTCGGTATTCCGGTGGTCTACTATATCGCTCCGACGATTTGGGCTTGGCATCGGTCGCGGGGCAAAGCAATTGCGCGGGATACGGCGGCGGTGGCCTCTATTTTTCCGATGGATGTGCCGTTGTATCGGGAAGACGGCGCTCGCGTAGAATTTGTGGGTCATCCGCTGGTGGATTTGGTGCGGCCGGAATGGTCGCAGGATGAAACCCGCGCTTATTTTCAAATGGATCCCGCCAAAAAGCAACTGTTGCTGTTGCCGGGGAGTCGTCGGCAGGAGGTGCAAAGTCTGCTGCCGACCATGCTGACC
>USPU01000030.1 GCA_900556745.1 uncultured Veillonellaceae bacterium | reverse complement strand
GAACGTCGCGCCGCATTGTGTTTGTCGCAAGCGGTGAAAAAAGGACAGCAAACGATCGCGCCGAAGATGGCGGCGGCCGATGTGTTGCAGCCGATGCGCGAGATTTTGGAAAACGAACCGCTCGCCCGCGTGGATTACTTGGAAATGGTGGACGCGCAAACCATGCAGCCCGCAGATCGCGTTGACAGGGCTGTTTTGGTCGCGATGGCCGTGTACATCGGCAAAACGCGTCTCATTGATAATTTCTCGTTCGATCCGGCAGGTGCGCGATGAAAACGATCGTGAAGATCACCGGCGCGCTCACACGCTACATCGGCGCCATTATCATCGTTTTCACCGCGTGGGCATTTTGGCAACCGGAATTATTCGGCTGGGCGGTACAGTATACCGCTTGGTTTTTAGGCGCGGCGATGTTCGGCATGGGGCTTTCCATTCACGCCGAAGATTTCGCCGTCGTGTTCGCCCGTCCGCGGGAAGTGCTTTTGGGCGTGGCGTTGCAATATACGGTGATGCCGGTTACCGCGTGGGCGTTGGCGGCCGGTTTGGGATTGCCGACGGACTTGGCGCTCGGCGTCATTTTGGTCGGTTGCTGCCCGGGCGGCACGGCGAGTAACGTCATCACGTACATCGCCGGCGGCGACGTCGCGCTTTCGGTCGGCATGACGATTGTCTCGACGCTTTTGGCGCCGCTGGTCACGCCGCTCTTGGTGTTCAGCCTCGCCGGCGCGTGGGTCAATGTTTCGCTTTGGGCGATGATTATTTCCGTCGTCAAAGTGGTCTTGATTCCGGTCTTGCTCGGTCTTTTGCTGCACACGCTTTTCCGCTCCAAAATCAAACCGGTACAGGATGTTTTCCCGCTGGTCTCGGTCGCGGCGATCGTTTTCATTATCGCCGGTATCGTAGCGATGAACCGCGAAAAAGTGTTGACGAGCGGTCTGATTGTGATCGGTTTAGTGGCGATTCACAACTTGATCGGTCTCGGCCTCGGTTACTTGGCCGCGCGGCAGGCGAAAGCATCGTACGCCAAAACAACGGCGATCGCGATCGAAGTCGGCATGCAAAACAGCGGTCTTGCGATTGCGCTGGCGACGGCGAACTTCGCCGCCAATCCGCTGGCGACTTTGCCCGGCGCGATCTTCAGCGTCTGGCACAACATTTCCGGCTCGCTCTTTGCCAGCTACCGTCGTCGGGAAGAACCGGACACAGCAACCGGTTCCGTCGAACAGCTGCCCTTGGAAATACAGTAAAGCGACAAAAAAGACTCTCCGTGGAGAGCCTTTTTTGTTGCGTCAAATTCAGATAAACATCGGGTACACGAAAATTTGAATCAAGCGCGCGATACCGACGTAGATCGCGAACGCGGCGGCAATGTGCAGCACGTGAAATTTTTTATTTTGCGGCTGCGGTCGATCCGGCAGCCAAATCAGGAAAATGGCGTACGCGAGTGACAGAATCGGCACGAGCATGATGTACACGTATTCCGCCGGCCGACCGACGCGACTGAGACGCATGCCGACGGCGAAGAACAGCAACGCCACGCCGATGTTGCCGATGAGATTTACGGGGAAGGATGTGGGGATCAGATCCATGAGCGTCATTGCGCCCAGCACGACACTCGCGACAAGAGCTCCGACATACGTCGCGCGGCCGAAGCCGTTTTGAGAATCCGATTGGGTAGCCATATATACCTCTTTTCAAAATATCAGCGAGCGTCTTCGCCCACTTTGGTAAAATGCAACGCATGGTAGCCGCACAACGCGAGCAACAAGCACGCGCCGATAAAATACGACAGCAGCGGCGGCCAACTTCCGTACATGCCGTACAGCGCGCCCACGCCGACCGGTCCAGTCGCCGCTAAAAGATACGCGATCGCCTGACCGACGCCGGAAAGGCGTGACGCGATCAGAGGATTCGCGGCGCGCACCGCGAAGGCGAGCATGCACAGACTGAACGTGGCGCCGGCGGCGAGAGCGATCCAAACGATCGCCGCCGTCAGATAGAGTGACGTTTGCGCGGCAAATACGAAATAAAAACCCGTAAGATACATCAGACCCGCCGCCGCGCCGTAGTGACGACGATAGCGTCCCTGCGCCAAAAGCGGCGTCAAAAGGGAAGCGGGTAAACTGATCAGCTGAAACAGAAACGAATAGTAACCGCCGAGCGCCATATCGTAACCTTTCGCGACGACCCAATACGGCAACCACGTGACCAGCGAAAAATAAACCAGCGATTGCAAACCCATAAACAACGCGACCCACCACGCTGCATAGTGAGAGAAAACCGCGCGAATGGAAAGTTCTTTATGCGCGCGCGCCGTCGGTCGCCGGTGCGGCAACGAAAACCACAGTAACGCGCCCACTACCGCCGTCGCCGCCCAGGAAGCGCACACGAGTTGCCAGCCGAAATGCGCGGCGAGCGGAATCACAATCGCATTGCTGACGGCGTTCATGCCGTTCATCGCGACGACGAAAATGCCCGTCGCCAGTGCCGTATGCGCGGGATACCAAGCCTTGGTGAGCGTCGGCAACAGCACATTGCCGATCGCAACGCCCGCCGAAAGCAGCACGGTCCCGGCGAAGAGACCGGCGATACCCGCGTACGAACGCAGGACGGCGCCTGCCGCCAACAACACCATCGCGCCGCCGAACAGTCGCGTCATGCCGCAACGGGGAATCCAGTTGCCGACAAAAGGCGATACCGCCGCAAATACCAGCAGCGGCAATGTCGTCAGCATCCCGACCGTCGCGTGCGACAGACCGAAGTGCGCCTGCAGCACCAGCAACAACGGCGTCAGCATCAAAAACGAAGCGCGTAAATGCAGCGTGCTCCAACCCAATACCACGCCATGTTGTAAATTCATTTTACACCCCTTAATCGATATCTCTATCGTATAAAAGCGCGGGCATTCTGTCAAACATGGTAAAAGTCTCGCGATACAAGAATAAAAATTTGAATTTACGCGCAATTTTTGCGAAAATTTCACATAGTTAAAAAATAGAAATAAATACGTTTAACAAAAATATTTTTTCCTTACCAATGTGTTATAATCAACATATATTCGATTTTTAGCGAGAAAGGGGTTTATATGGCAACAGAATGGCAACACGGCGCCATCGTACCCGTGGATATTGAAGAACAAATGCGCACCAGCTACATCGATTACGCGATGAGCGTTATCGTGATGCGTGCGCTGCCGGATGTTCGCGACGGTTTGAAACCGGTGCACCGGCGCATTCTTTACGCGATGCATGAAGGCGGCCTCACCGCCAACAAACCGTATCGTAAATCCGCGCGTGTCGTCGGTGACGTCTTAGGTAAATACCATCCGCACGGCGACTCGTCCGTTTACGATGCGACCGTGCGTTTGGCGCAGGATTTCTCGACGCGGTATCCGCTGGTTGACGGCCACGGCAACTTCGGTTCCGTCGACGGCGACTCGCCGGCGGCGATGCGTTACACGGAAGTCCGCATGGCCAAAATCGCGCAGGAAATGCTCGAAGATTTGGAAAAAAATACCGTCGATTTCATGCCGAACTACGACGAATCCTTGCAGGAACCGGTCGTTTTACCGTCGAAGATTCCGAACCTTTTGGTCAACGGTTCATACGGTATCGCCGTCGGCATGGCGACGAACATTCCGCCGCATAATTTGGGGGAAGTGGTTGACGGTCTCTGCCTTTTGATCGACGATCCGAACACGCCGATCGAAACCTTGATGAAACATATCAAGGGACCGGACTTTCCGACCGGCGGTCTGATTCAGGGCCGCGAAGGCATCAAGAAAGCGTACACCACCGGCCGCGGCGCGATTAAAGTTCGTGCGCGCGTCGAAATCGAGGAGATGGCGAAAGGGAAAAACCGTATCGTCGTCACCGAAATTCCGTACCAGGTCAATAAAGCGCGCGTCGTCGAAACGATCGCGAAACTCTCGCGCGACAAGATCCTGGACGGCATCACCGCCTTGCGCGATGAATCCGACCGTAACGGCATGCGCATCGTCATCGAACTGCGCAGCGATATCGACCCGCAGATTATGCTGAACAACCTGTACAAGCATACGCAGTTGCAGGAAACATTCGGCGTGATTATGCTCGCTCTGGTCGATGGCCACCCGCGCGTCTTGACTTTGAAACAAATGCTCGAGTACTACCTCCTGCATCAAAAAGAAGTCATCACCCGCCGCAGTCAGTACGAACTCGACCGCGCCCGCGCTCGCGAACATATCGTTGAAGGCTTGTTGATCGCGCTCGATCATATCGACGCCATCATCAAAACGATCCGCGCGTCCGAAACCGATGAGATCGCGAAAAACGCGTTGATGGAAAACTTCGGACTGTCCGAAAAACAATCGCTTGCGATTCTCGACATGCGCTTGCGTCGTTTGACCGGACTCGAGCGTGAAAAACTCGAAGCGGAATATCAGGACTTGAAAGAACGGATTGAATACCTGCTCGGCCTTTTGGGTGACGAAGCCAAAGTCATGCAGGTCGTCAAAGAAGAACTGCTCGACGTCAAACAGCGCTTCACGGACGAACGTCGCAGTGAAATTGTCCGCGATGAATCCGGTTTGGACGATTTGGATCTGATCCCCGACGAACCGATGATCATCACGCTCACGCAGCAGGGATATATTAAACGCATGCATGCGAATACATACCGCACGCAACGCAAAGGCGGCGCCGGTATCACGGGCATCAAGACAAAAGATGACGATTTTGTCACCAAAGTGCTCACGACATCGACGCACAACACGCTGCTCTTCTTTACCACCGCCGGCCGCGTTTACCGACTGGTCGCCAACGACATTCCGAAAGCGTCCACGCGTACCGCTCGCGGCACGCACCTCGTCAACTGCATTCCGGCGCTGGAAAAAGGGGAACAGGTCACCGAAATTTACGACATCTCGTCATTTGCGAATTACGAATACCTGCTCATGGTCACCCGCCAAGGATTTGTCAAAAAGACGCTCCTTTCCGAATACTCCAACGTGCGGCAGAGCGGCCTGATCGCTATCAACCTGCGCGACGGCGACGAACTCATTAAAGTCGTCACCACCACCGGCGATGATCACATCATCATCGGCACCAAGACCGGCATGGCCATTGTCTTCTCCGAAGCCGATGTCAATCCGACCGGCCGCGCTTCGCTCGGCGTCATCGGCGTCCGCTTCAAACAGGGCAGCCAGGATGAAGTCGTCGGCGCCGACGTCTTGACCTCGACCGATGAAGTCCTCACGCTCAGCAGCGACGCTTACGCCAAACGCAACAAAGCCACCGCGTACAGCGTACAGCAACGCGGCGGCCAAGGCGCGCGCAACTTCAAGAAAGGCAGCACCGTTGTTGGTCTTCTGACCGTCAAAGGCAACGAGGAAATGCTCGTCATCACCGAAAGCGGCATTGTCATCCGCGTTCCGGTCGACTCCATCAGTCTGAAAAAAGGCAAGAACACCATCGGCGTCAAAGTCCAACGTTTGGACGAAACCGATCGCATCGCCTCCGTCGCTCTCGCTCCCATGGAAGAAACGGAAGAAGACTGAAAATAAACATGCAATAGAAAAAGCCCCCGTGGGGGCTTTTTCTATTTTCACAAATTTTATTTCACAAAAAATATCTATGAAATTCCATTCAGTGTTTATTTCGCGCAGCAAAAAAGCGCGACATGGTCGCGCTACGGTTTGGTTCAATGGCGGAGAGGGTGGGATTCGAACCCACGGCCCCTTGCGGGATCACCGGTTTTCAAGACCGGCTCCTTAAACCACTCGGACACCTCTCCAAAGTTGTGACTTTTCTATTTTACCGAAATCGTTACCAAAAAGAAAGAAAATTATAAATAATGACGTCGCCAGAGAATGAAGAGCGCCACTACCGTTGATACAAAAGAGATGCCGATGACACCCCAGAAACCGCTCATCTGACCTTCCCACGGCACGTCCGTGTTGATTCCCCACAGACTGAATACCAACGTCGGCACGGCGAGCAAAATCGTCACCGATGTGAGCAGCTTCATAACCTGGCTCAAGTTGTTGCTGATGATGGAGGCGAACGTGTCCATCATGCTGTTCGAGTTTTGCGAATACATTTGAACCATTTCGATCGCCTGCTTGTTTTCGATGATGACGTCTTCGAGCAGATCTTCATCTTCTTCGTACATCTTCAAAAGCGGGCGCGGCTGCACGTTGTTGCGCAGACGCAGGAGGCGTTCCATCACGACGCCGTTCGCTTTGAGCGCGCTGGTGAAATACGTGAGTGATTTCGAAAGTTCGAGCAGTTGGAAAAATTCTTTATTTTCCGCCGTTTCCCGCAAGCGGGCTTCGATGACGTCGGTGCGCTTGTTGATTTTTCCCAAGGCTTGTAAAAAGAGCGTCGCGGTCCGGTTCATCAGTTGGAACAGAAAGCGCGTCTTTTTGTACGTGCGGAACGTGTTGTACGTATTGCCGCGAAACGGCGCGAGCACGGCGCTTTCTTCAAGGCAGACCGTGATGAAATGCTTTTCGGTAATAAAAATACCGAGCGGCAACGCGTCATAGCTGTCTTCCGTTTCCCGCACGACCGGCGTATTGATGACGACGAAAATGTAATCGTCTTCCAATTCCACGTGGGAACGTTCTTCCGGGTCCAATGCCGAACGGAAATCTTCAATCGGAATCGGCGTGATCTTGGCCAGGCGGACTAATTCCTCTTCTGTCGGATGCACGACGTTAAGCCAGGAGCCCTTTTCCGCCGCTTCCGGCACGACCTCCTGCAGGATTTGATCTTCGTCATGTTTGTACGCGATGAGCACCGTTCCACATCCTTTCATTTCCGTCTTGTCATGAACGCTCCGCGGGCGAAAATCTCCCCGCGCAGACATGCTTATTATACAATACGGAGGCGCAAAACAAAAGTGCCGCGCCGAAGAAAACTTGTAAAGTAAAAATAAATACGCTATAATATATAAGCTGTGTATCGAAAGATACCGCTCCTAGCCCTTTGTACGAAAGGGCCATATGTCCAAAAGAGGAGGTGTCCAAATGAACAAAAACTATGAAGTCATGTTCATCATCAATGCCGGACTGGATGAAGAGGCGGCGGACGCGATTGTGAAGCGCGTCGAAGACCTCATCACCAAAAATGGCGGCACGGTGAACAACATTGACCGCATGGGTAAACGTCGTCTCGCTTACGAAGTTAAAAAGCAGATCGACGGCAACTATGTGCTCATCGAATTTGCCATTGATCCGGCGCAGATCAAAGAAATCGACCGCGTTATCAAGATCAATGAAAAAATCATTCGTCATTTGATTGTCAAACAGGACAAATAAGTCCGGAGGTAGACTATGAATTCCGTACAAATCATCGGCAACCTCACCCGGGATCCTGAAGTTCGTTACACGAAAACAGGAAAACCTGTCGCATCGTTCACCGTTGCGGTCAACCGCAGCTGGGTCAGCGTGCAGGGGGAAAAACGAGAAAGTACAGATTTTATTCCGGTCGTTGCGTGGGGCAAACTTGCCGAGCTCGTCGGCAACCGCCTGAAAAAAGGCACCCGCACATTCGTCGAAGGTCGCTTCCAAACCCGCTCGTATGAGACGCAGGAAGGCGAGAAACGCTACATCACCGAAGTGGTAGCGAACCTTGTCGCGCCGAACGTCGATTACGACAAGCAGCCGTCCGCTGCGCCGGAACCGCGCGCTGACTACAGTCAGTTCGGGGCTCAGCCGCAAGCCGGCGGCAACTTTGGTAACCAGCCGAGCGGACAAGTGTTCGGCGGTAATGGCAACGACGACGATATCCCGTTCTAACGCAAGACCGATAGGGAGGCAAATTATGAGAAGAGATCGTCAACGTCGACCGCGCCGGAAAGTTTGCGCCATTTGCGCCGACAAAATCCAGCACGTCGATTATAAAGATATCAATTTACTGCGTCGGTTCACTTCCGAACGCGGCAAAATTCTGCCGCGCCGTGTGACCGGTGCCTGCGCGAAACATCAGCGCAAAATCAATCTGGCGATTAAACAGGCTCGCGCGATTGCGCTCTTGCCGTTTTCGGTAGATTAATTAAAACCGCCTTCGGGCGGTTTTTTTGTACGTAAAAGACCATCGATATTACCAGCATGTTGGTAATGTCGATGGCTTTTTTAGAAAGACGGTATTCGGGTAACATTTGGCGAAAGCGTAGCCCATTAACGGCGTTGCATGCCGACGTATTTTACTTCATCGGCCGAGCAGGGGATCCATGACGGCGGTGAAGTAGCCGGCGATTTCTTCGGGCGTTTGCCGCATGTCGTTTTCGATCCACCAGTGAATGGTTTCGACAAAAGTGCAGGCGAAATGGTTACGCAAAAAATCAGCGGGCACGGCGGGGCGTTCGCCTTCTTCGTGATTGAGCCAATATTCGCCGAACTGCAATTTCAGATGTTCTTTTAGATAACGCAAAAAGATATCGCGACTGTCGGAACGCAAGAGTCGCATAAAGGCTTCGCGCTGATTGCTGATGTGGTAGAGAATGTGCGTGGTGTACGCGCGGTAACCGTTGCCTTGCGGCGTGAATTCGGGAATGGGGCAATGCACGCCGACGCCGGCGAAAACGTGGCCGAAGAGTTCGGTCAAAAGCGCTTCCATGAGCGCCTCTTTCGTGGGAAAGTGGGAGTAAAATGTACTGCGCCCGATGTCGGCGGCGTCAATGATTTGTTGGACTGTGATTTGCGCGTAACGGCGGCGGGTTAAAAGTTCGGTGAACGCCTGAAAAATGGCGTTGCGCGTTTTGATTTGACGGCGATCCATATTATTTCCTTTCCGCGCCGACGCAAAAAATTGCGCGCGCGACAGCGATGATTTTATTGAACAAATCCAAGATTCTATTCAGTAACGAACGATTCCTCTCGTTTGCGTCTGGTCAAGTGACTAAGTATTTTTTACAATGAAAGCAAATAAGAAACAATGTGTTCATTAAATACTTACATTGTAACGATACAGAGTGGATTTGACAAGGAGGAACTATGTGGGATCGCTGGTGGGAGTGGGCACTTAGACCGCGCATGATGGTACTGATGACCGTGCTGCTGCTCGTGAGCGCGCACGGACATTTGACGAATAATACTTTTTTGCAAATGTATGATCCCGGCTGGGGCGTGCTTTTGTTGGCGGGCATACCGCTGTTGTTCGGCGGGATCGAGAATCTCGTGAAAGAAAAAGAATTAACGTCGTGGCTCTTGGTCGGGATCGCGCTGGTCGCCTGCGTCGCGTTGGGCGAAGTGTTCGCGGCGACGGAAGTAGCGTGGATCATGGCGTTCGGCGAATGGCTGGAAGGCCGCACGGTGCAACGGGCGCGCCGCGGCTTGGAGCAAATTTTGGCGCAGACGCCGGTGCAGGGGCGGCGGATCAATGACGCGGGCGAAACGGAAATGGTGGCGGCGGAAGAGATCCGCGTCGGTGATCGCCTGAGCGTGCATCCGGGCGAAACGATTCCGGCGGACGGCGTGGTGCTGACGGGCGCGACGGCGGTCGATGAAGCGATGCTCACGGGCGAATCGCTGCCGGTGGATAAACGTGACGGCTCGGAAGTATTCGGCGGCACGGTGAACGGTTTCGGCGCGATTGAAATGCGCGCGACGAAAGTCGGCGCGGATGCTTCGATGCAACGGCTGGTGCGCTTGGTGCGCGAAGCGGAAAACGAGCAGGCGCCGGTGCAACGTACGGTGGATCGGTGGGTGCGCTACCTCGTGCCGACGGCGATTGCTCTGTCGCTTATCGTCTTTGCGCTTAATTTTTGGTGGGGCACGCCGCTCACGGCAACGATTTATCGGACGGTGACGGTGCTGATCGTCTTTTGTCCATGCGCGCTCGCGCTTTCCACGCCGACGGCGATTGTGG
>USPU01000029.1 GCA_900556745.1 uncultured Veillonellaceae bacterium | reverse complement strand
GCTCGGTACTGTCCAACACCGGTACCGCCGCATCCCTGATCCCGGTTGTTACCGGTATCTGCGCGGCAGCTCATCTGAAAGGTTCGCGTTTCATGATGCCGATGGCGATTGCCGCCAACGCCGGCGGTACGCTGACCATGGTCGGTACTCCGCCGAACATCATCGTTACCGGCGCATTGTCCAATGCGCATTTGCCAACTTTCGGTTTCTTCGAATTCGCATTTGCCGGTATTCCGCTTTGTATCGCGACGCTTGTATTTACGTTGACGATCGGTAAACGCTTACTGCCGAGCCATGATATTGATACTTCCGAGGAAGTAGAACAGGAAGTTGCCGAAGTATCGGGCAACAAGACGAAACAGATGATTTCGCTCTTGATTTTAATCGGCGTAGTTATCGTCATGATCTTCTCGAAAACCTTGCACGTATCGCTTACAACCGCTGCCGTTATCGGCGCTCTCATCTGCGTACTGAGTGGTTGTATGACAGAAAAACAAGCGTATGCTTCGATTGACTGGGTAACGATTTTCTTGTTCGCAGGCATGATGCCGATCGCGACCGCATTGGATCAATCGGGCGCCGGCAAATTGATTGCGGATACGGTTGTTGGCTGGTTGGGCGACAGCCCGAACCCGTTGATTGTCTGCGCGGCGATGTACCTTTTGAGCAACGTCCTGACGCAGTTCATGAACAACACGGCGACGGCGGCTCTGTTGGCACCGTTGGGCATTTCGATGGCGCAATCCTTACATGCGGACCCGAAGGCAGTCTTAATCGCGATCGCGATCGCGGCTTCCGCCGCATTTGCGACACCGGTTGCAACGCCTCCGAACACGTTGGTACTTGGCCCTGGCCAATACAATTTCAACGATTACCTCAAGGTTGGTATTCCGCTTTGTATCGTAGGCTTCGTCGTTATGATGATCGTAATTCCGGTTGTTTGGCCGTTCTTCCCGGGCAAATAACAGGAATGTAGCGTATGTATGAAAAGGCCTCGCTTGCGAGGCCTTTACTTTACCTTTTGATTGAGGTTCGTATGGAAATTTTGGAACAAATGAGCCCGACGCAATTCCTCTATCGTTTGTTTTTATGCATGCTGGCGGCGATGGTCGTGGTCGGCATCGCAGCCGAATGGATCGGGGAAGAGCGTAAGGCGCGCTGGTTCAAAAAGCGCACCCGCTTCTCTTTCTTTTTGCGCCGCGGTCCGCTGGGGGAAAAATTTCACTTCGGTTATCCGCGCACATTGGAAGGAATCGGTGTATTTTTAGCGATGTGTATTGTCATCGGACTGGCATCCGTATTTATTTTTACTACACCGTTATTGAACTAGCCAAAAAAAGACCGGAAACTTCCGGTCTTTTTTATTGCCCAAAAACAGTCGTAGAAAAGTAAACGACAAATAAAAATAAAGAAGACGCCGAAAAGGAAAAAATAAAGAAGATGCGTTTTGGTAAAAAGAAGCCGAGATTGTCAAGCGCAAGTGAACTCAAATGCGCAAAAAACGGTCAAATTACGCGTTTTATATCCACATACGACAAAACAATGGTGTACCTGTAATTCTTATAAAATAAGCGTCTTTTGAATGTTTTATGGAAAGACGTCATGATTTGATCTTTTGCCGTGATTTGAGGCGTTTTTTTGCGAAATAAACGCGAAGAAAATAACTGGTAACTGTTGTCTTGGAACGATATTATTTCAATGCGGAGAAAGGTCATATCTAGGCGTGGAAGGCTCTTGTTGAAAACATGCGCGATCCGTTAGAAAATTCGCCGCTGCATTGCAAGCGGGATACGGTCAAGAGTGAGGGGGCGAAGTAAGCGGCAAATATAAAGTAAACGCCGTCGCGGCTAGAAAATGATGGGCGCGGCGAATGAAAGATCACGCAATGAGGTGTATGGAAGGAAACGCACAGGGGAAGGCATTCCATAAAAGACGAATGCGTATGTTCCGGTTCCATGCGAGGAACTTTTTGGGTTCGACAGATAAACGAAAAATTTTGCGGATATAAAAGAGCGCCGGCATGGAGGCAATGAAGGATCCGATGTGCTTGGTGACCGGGGGAGGATGAACACGGATGCATGTGGTCGCGGTACTTTTCGCTGCCCGACACGGGAATGGATCGCAAATATCCGAGGATTCATTATCCTTGACGTCATCGCGATGCGGCTGTCTGTGGTACGGGAAGACGATGGTGACGATTTACGGATCGAGTGATTCGAGGGCGCGAAGAAGCGCAAAAGCCAAACGGCAAGAGACATGAGCAAGTCCCGCTTACGGAAAGCGCGCGGACGAATCTGCGGGGCTGTTTTTCACGCATCGTTGGGAAAGATGCGTTACAAAAGGTATTTCCATGACTTTTATGGAGCAGGAAAAAGACGACGCGTTAAAAATGATAATAGCGACGGATGCAAAACATCTATATTTATGTATATTATATATACATAAATATAATTACTATTTGCTATATTGATAATATATATGAGTAATAACACCATAAAACATTTGGAATATCAATCTCCATAATGGCATATAAAAGTTTGTAAATAGGCCGTTGATGACACTTTTTAAGAATGATTTACACGAATTTATGAATTGCATTAATGTTGACAAAAGATTAAAAGGCATGTAATATTGAGAAAGTAAGTAGGGTATGACCTTCTGTCCACCTTTTAGATTGGTCTTTCTTACTTATCCGACGTGCGTAGGAAGAGCGGACTTATGATCGCTTGCGAGCAGGCTTTCTGCGAAAAAGCCGGCAACGCATCCTGACCGTAAAACTGAGAGAAACGAAATTGACCAAGTATCTCCTTACTTCGATGACGAAGTGTCAATTGTGCGACGAGTCGCTACCTCGTCATGCGGCACCCCGTTTTCAGCCATGGCAAAGGATTTGTCCATCGGAGCAAACAGCGATCGGACATTGGCAGCGGGCGGAGCTTTCCGCCCTTTAGAAGAAAGGAGAGAGGTCAATTGGGAAGTTTTGCAACAGACTTCATAGTAGCAATCACATCAGTATGGCATGACAGCGGTATGATTGCTTTTTCCCTGGGTCATGGCCTGGATTTTTGTCGGCATTTTATTGCTGTATATGGCGTTTGTCAAAGAGTATGAACCTTTACTCTTAGGGCCGATCGCTTTCGGTTGTATTTTGGCGAACTTACCGAAAAACGGTTTTGAAGAAGGAGTTTTTGCACTTATCAGCGCGGGCATTCATTATGAAATTTTTCCGCCACTTATTTTCATGGGGGTTGGCGCGATGACGGACTTCGGTCCGCTGCTCGCGAATCCCAAAACGCTTCTTTTAGGAGCGGCCGCACAAATCGGCGTGTTTGTCGCGCTCGGGGGCGCCATGTTCCTGGGCTTTACGGTACCGCAGGCGGCGGCCATCGGTATTATCGGCGGAGCGGACGGCCCGACATCGATTTACCTCGCTTCCAAACTCGCACTGGAACTCTTGGGCGCGATCGCGGTAGCGGCGTATTCGTACATGTCTCTGGTTCCTTTGATCCAGCCGCCGATTATGAAAATGTTCACCACGAAAAAGCAACGTCAAATCGTCATGGGTCAGCTGCGTCATGTGACGCATTTTGAAAAGGTGGTATTCCCCATCGCCGCGACGATCCTGATTTCTTTGATTTTGCCCTCGATCACGGCATTGCTCGGTATGCTGATGTTCGGTAACCTGATCAACGAGTCAGGCGTTACGCATCGTCTGTCGGATACGGCGCAGAACGCGTTGATGAATACGGTTACGATTTTCATCGCGCTCGGTACCGGTATCACGATGTCGGCGGAAAGCTTCTTGAATCTGCAGACGCTGTAAATTATCAGTCTCGGATTGGTCGCTTTCATCGGTGGCATGGCGGCCGGCGTACTCTTCGGTCAATTGATGACGAAGCTGGACGGCGGCAAGACCAACCCGCTGGTCGGCTCGGCGGGCGTATCAGCCGTACCGATGGCGGCGCGCGTATCGTAGGTGGTCGGCGCGAAAGCCAATTCGTCGAACTTCCTTCTGATGCACGCGATGGGACCGAACGTAGCCGGTGTTATCGGCACGGCAGTTGCGGCCGGCACGATGCTTGCCATGTTGCAAGCCATGCAATAAACTTTTTTTCCACTTACTTTCTTGCCCGAACCACTTACCTATTTTTCAAATGTTACAGTTGTTATAGGAAGAAGGTGTTGATTTGAGTCCTGCTATTATTACTCTTTGCGTCCTGGGCGTCGTCGCATTGCTGTTCATTACCGAACTGATTCCGCTTGCGATTACTTCCATGGGGGGATCGATCGCGCTGGGTTTGTTGGGCGTTATTTCTGAAAAACAAATATTCTCGGGTCTTTCGAACTCGACGGTTGTTCTGTTCGCCGGCATGTTCATTATCGGTGCGGCTTTGTTCCATACCGGTATGGCGCAAAAAATCGGCGAAAGTGTTGTCCGCCTGGCGGGCACGGGTGAAACGCGCCTGATGGGCGGCGTTATGCTCGTTACGATTATCATGAGTGCGGTACTGTCCAACACCGGTACGGCCGCATCCTTGATCCCGGTAGTTACCGGCATCTGCGCGGCGGCGAAACTGAAAGGTTCGCGCTTCCTGATGCCGATGGCGATTGCCGCGAACGTCGGCGGTACGCTCACTATGGTCGGTACGCCGCCGAATATTATCGTTACCGGTGCATTGGCCAACGCGGGTTTGCCGACATTCGGCTTCTTCGAATTTGCCTGGATGGGTATTCCGCTTTCGCTCGTTACCATCGCGTTCATGCTGACGGTCGGTGAACGCTTGCTGCCGTCGCATGATCTGGATGCGGAAGTCGAAGTGGAACAGGAAGTTGATCCGTCGACTGTCAACCACAGCAAAACGAAACAGATCGTTTCGCTCTTGATTTTGATCGGTGTTGTACTGACGATGGTTTTCTCCAAACAGCTCGGTGTATCGCTTACGACCGCGGCCGTAATCGGCGCGCTGGTGGCCGTCTTGACCGGATGTATGACAGAAAAACAGGCGTATGCCTCGATTGACTGGGTAACGATTTTCCTCTTCGCCGGCATGATGCCGATCGCGACTGCGTTGGATAAATCGGGCGCCGGTAAATTGATTGCCGATACCGTTGTCGGCTGGCTCGGGGACAGCCCGAACCCGCTCGTTATCGCGGCGATTATGTACCTCTTGAGCAACGTTATGACGCAGTTTATGAACAACACGGCGACGGCGGCGCTCTTGGCACAGCTCGGCATTTCGATGGCGCAATCCTTGCATGCGGATCCGAAAGCAGTCTTGGTCGCGATCACGATCGCCGCTTCCGCCGCCTTTGCGACGCCGGTTGCGACACCGCCGAACACCCTGGTTCTCGGACCGGGCCAATACAATTTCAACGATTACCTGAAAGTCGGTATTCCGCTCTGTATTGTCGGCTTCATCGTTTCGATGATTGTGATTCCTATCGTTTGGCCGTTCTTCCCGTGAGCTGCTGAATGACATAAAAAAGACCTCCGAAGAGGTCTTTTTTTATGCGCCGCCTACGCTTCGAACGATAGCGGCGACAGTTATGCAGGTGAGGATGCCCATAACGGTAGGAAGTAATGCGGCAAGCATTGTCCAACGCCAGCTTTTCGTTTCATTTTGAATCGTGAGCAGGGTCGTGCCGCAGGGCCAATGCATGAGTGAAAATAAAATCACGCACAGGGCGGTGAGCCAGGTCCAACCGTGGTCGAGCAAAAGCGTTTTCAAGGTGGAGAGATTATCGATATCGAGCAAAGCGCCTTCGGCGAGATAAATCATAATCATGCAGGGAAAAATGATTTCGTTCGCCGGTAGGCCTAAAATAAACGCGGTCAAAATCGTGCCGTCCAGCCCCATGAGGTAGCCCAGCGGCTCTAACGCGTTCACCATGTGTCGGACTAAGCTGATGCCATGATATTGCAGATTGGCCAAGCACCAAATCACGAGTCCGGCGGGCGCGGCGACGCTGACGGCGCGCCACAGTACAAAGAGCGTTCGGTCCAACAGCGAACGCACGATGACGGTGCCTATCTGCGGTTGGCGAAACGGCGGCAGTTCGAGCGTAAACGAGGAGGGAATTCCTTTCAGCGCGGTCATGGAAAGCAGCTTGGAAGCTACCAGCGTGGCGATGACACCGACGACAATGACCATAGCGAGCCAAAAGGCGGCTCCCAGAGAATCTAAAATTCCGCCTGAAGTCCCAATCCAAAACATGGAAATCATCGCGATTATCGTCGGAAAGCGGCCATTACAGGGCACGAAATTGTTCGTGATGATGGCAATCAGCTGCTCGCGCGGCGAATCAATGATCCGACAGCCGGTCACGCCCGCCGCGTTGCAACCGAAGCCCATGCACATCGTGAGAGCCTGTTTGCCGCAGGCTTTACAGTATTGAAAACAACGGTCCAAGTTATACGCGACACGCGGCAAATAACCGAGGTCTTCGAGTAAGGTGAAAAGCGGGAAAAAGATCGCCATCGGTGGCAACATGACCGAAACGACCCAGGCCATGACGCGATACACGCCGAATAAAAGCGGACCGTAGATCGCCTCGGATATCCCCAGAGCGACGGCGCGATCGACTAACCAATCCTGACCGGCGAAAAGAATCCGCGCTAGAATTTCGGAAGGATAGTTGGAACCGGTAATCGTCAGCCAAAAGACGCCTAAAAGCAAAAGAAACATAATGGCAAATCCGGTATACGGACCGGTAAAGTACCGGTCGAGTTTGCGATCCCGTTGCGCGTAATGCGGATTATGAAAGGTAACGACCTCTCGACTGATGGCTTCCGCGCGGCGAATGAAACTTTCGCTGATCGCGTCCCGCAGTTCCTCTTGCGGGAACCCGGCCAGCACCAAATCCCGTTGCGCCGCGGTGAGCGCCTGCGCGATGGCGGGAATTTTATATAAATTGATGCCGAGGTATCGTTCCATCGCCTGCGACATGCCGGCGGCGCGCTCCAAAAGACGTATGGCGAGCCAGCGCGGGCTCACTTTGTGGCGGACGTACGGAACGAGTTCGGGTTCCAATTTGGCGATCGCCGCTTCCATCGCTTCAGGGTAAACGTGCTTTTGCGGTTGCCGGCAAGCGACATGACGCTGTTTGACCGTGGCGATCAAATCATCGAGCCCCTTCTTGGAGCGGGCCGCCGTACCGATAACGGGAACGCCCAGACGACGGGCCAGTTGCGCCAAGTCGACAGAAATTTCTTTTTTCGCCGCTTCGTCCAGTAAATTCACGCAGACGACCACCTGCGGTGTGGTCTCCATAATTTGCAACACAAGATTTAAATTGCGTTCCAACGCGGTCGCGTCACACACGGCGATCACGCAGGCCGGTTGTTCAAAACAGATGTAATCGCGGGCGACTTCCTCTTCTTCAGAATGCGCCAAAAGGGAATAGCAGCCGGGCAGATCGACCAGCTCCAGTCGGCCGTCGGCATCTTCGTAGTAGCCGTGCGCCGTCTCCACCGTTTTACCGGGCCAATTTCCGGTGTGTTGATGTAATCCGGTCAAGGCATTGAAAACGGTGCTTTTGCCGACATTCGGATTGCCGGCGAGGGCGATGGCGGGAGTCATCTCAACAACTCCTCACCGAGATGTGGCGGCTGTCGGTCGCGCGAATCGCGATGACGGTGCCACGCACCGCAAATGCTTTGGGGTCGCCGAGCGGGCTGATGCCGATGCAGGTGACGCGCGTGCCCTCGATCAGCCCCAAATCCTGCAAACGACGCTTCAAGCTCGTTTGCGCAAGTCCCGTGACGATAGCGATATCGCCCGGGCGTAAGTCAGCCAGTGTCATACTTTCCTCCGAAAGTTTATATGTAAGTAAAAAATATATAAATGTAATGCTGGCCTCGCGTACCGCGCGGGAACGGACAGAAAAATACCCGGTAGCCGAAGTCGCTACCGGGATCATCCGGTCGACGGATACGAAACACAACAAAGAAAACGGCGCAGTGAAAGGAAAGAACGGATGCTGTTGTGAGCCTGTCATCGCAGAAATACATCCGCAGGCGAACCCATTCGGTAATTGTAGACAGATACGTATGGGACTTTGAGTTTAATTCTCCTATTAAAACAGTATAGCATGCTTGCAATTTTTTCGGGAACGGTCAGGCCATGATTTCGGCGCGAAAAAATAAACGCTCGAGCAAAGAAAAAAACGTTATTCATCATCTTTACATGCTAAAAAATATATATAATATGTGTTACAATATACTAAATAATGTAAACTATAGAGGAATTTTATATTATCAAATAAATATATATATTTTAGCGCTAAATATAATGGGTTGGCGCGGAAAGGAAGCCATGGACACTGAGTATTACCGTAATTTTATGGCGATGGTGGACGCGGGCAATATGACGAGCGCTGCGGAATACCTGCATGTTACGCAACCGACGTTGAGTAAGCAGCTTCAGCTTTTGGAAAAACGGTTCGAAACTAAGCTGGTCGTTGTCGCGCGCGGTCGTCGCCGTTTGCACCTGACGGAAGCCGGGGAAATCTTCTATCAGCGTGCAAAAGAAATTTGCGCTTTAGAGGACTTGGCGGGTGATGAAATGGCAACGGCGACGCGAGAGGTACGCGGCACCTTGCACTTCAGTATTTCGCCGGGACGGTCGCCGCGCTTTATTCATCGAGTACTGGCGGGATTTCATAAAGAATATCCCAACGTGCGTTTTGAACTGAAAGAAGGCAGCACGAGTGTGCAGCAAGAGGATCTTCTCGCCGGTGAGACGGATCTCGGGGTATGTCATACGACGTTGCCGCAATCGGAGCAGTTTGAATTTTTATTTACTTGCGCCGAAACACTGACGCTCGTCGGAGCGGAAGATTTACTGCGTCAGGTGCCGATGCAAGGGGCACGCTTTTCCGATTTACGCGGCATGGCGATCGCCACTTCGGGCAGCGGCGCCGCCATTTTACGGCAGGAAATCGGCGATCCGCAGACACTTTTTCAATTGGTAGCCGTCTGTACGACCAAAGCATCGGCGCTGGCTTGGGCGCGCACGGAAAATGTAGCGGCCCTCATTCCGGCGGAAGAGGAAGAAGAATTTTGGCCGGGATTGGACTCCCGAAAGCTGAGCGGTGTCACTCTGAAAAAGGCGATTGTGCGTCCGCGCAATCGCCCGCTTTCGCACACCGCGCAAGTGTTTTTACATTACTATGAAAGCGTCTTGAAAGCGGAGAAAGTCGACGCTTCTGTGAGCGCCAACGTGGATGATACGTTGGCGTCCGTATTGGTATAAATTTTGATACAAAAATAACGGCGTCATGACGCCGTTATTTTTGTGGACAGATTACCCGAGCGGGCAGACCCAGGTGTGTTAAGCGGAGAAAAAAGAGCATGTCAGACATGCGCCACCGGGAATCCATTGTGGTAGTAGAGAGCATCCGCGGTCGCCAGTCGTTTTTTGGCGAGGTAACGCCACACGCCTTGCAATGAAAACACTTCTTTGCGTGCCAAGCGCAGCGCGACCATCGCGGAACTTTCCATTGTCCCGGTATTCAGACCAGTAGCCGCCGCCAAACGATGGTCTGCGTAATGCTGCCAAAATCTCGACATAAAACCATCTCCTTTCCCTTACCTAACGGAGTTTTCTATTTATAGGATATGAGGAATGGAGAGGGATGTAAAATGAAAGTGTTTTATTGATAACCAAATAAATGCGAATAATTACTAAAAAAGTGATTTATTTTATTAAATCATAGTCAATCATTAAAAGGCGTTCGGGATCTTTTTGCCAAATGGCTCGCGCCGCAGTCAGCTCCGTCAGACTTTGTTCAAAGGCTGGGGCCGTTGTTGCCGGTACATCCATCGTGAAGCGAACGGCATCCGTAAATTGACGGTCAACAATAATATATGGCATGTCCTTCCAGGCGTTTTCCAGCGCGCCCAAAAGATCATAGGGGATTTGGACAGAATAACGATGGTGGGCGACATACGCGACGATCGGCGCGGCGGTTA